>JAMOBD010000108.1 GCA_039908345.1 Magnetospirillum sp. WYHS-4 | reverse complement strand
GGGCCGGCACCGCTCGCCCAATTCGGGCTGGCCCGAGGCCGCCATGGCCGGCGCCCTCGACCTGGCCTTGGCCGGCCCGCGGCGCTACCGCGAGGAAGTGGTGGACGGCCCCTGGATCGGCGAGGGTACGGCGCGGGCCGGGGAGGAAGACATCCGGCGCGCCTTGGCCGTCTACGTGGTGGCCTGCCTGATCGACGCCGGCTGGGTGGCACTGGCGGCCTTGGTCCGGCTGGCCTGAATCAGCGGGCGAGGGCAAGCAGACGGTCCACATCGACGTGCTCCTCCAGATGGCGGGCCAGGGCGTCGAGGGCGGCTTCGACGCCCGCCTCGTAGGCGGCGCCCGCCGTCCGTCCGGCCCGCAAGCGGGCCAGGAAGGTTCGGCGGAAACCGTCGGCGGCGAACAGGCCGTGCAGGTAGCTGCCCAGCACCCTGCCGTCCTTCGAAGTCGCCCCTTCCGGGCCGTCGGCATCCAGGTCCAGCCAGGGCGCGGCGAGATCCGGGCCGGAGGTCTCGCCCAGGTGCATTTCGTAGCCCCGTACCGCGGCCCCCGAGGCGACCTCGCGCCCCGCGGTCTCGCGAAGGGTCTTGTCGGGATGCAGAACCGTGGCGACGTCCAGCAGTCCGAGCCCATCGGCGCCACCGGGCGGGCCTTCCATGCCGTCCGGGTCGTCAATGCGCCGCCCCAGCATCTGGAAGCCGCCGCAGAGCCCCACCACCATCCCGCCCCGCCGCAGATGGGCGCGGATATCGATATCCCAGCCTTCCTCCCTCAGGAAGGCCAGGTCCGCCAGGGTGGCCTTGGAACCGGGAATCAGGATCAGATCGGCGTCTCCGGGGAGCGCAAGCCCGGCCTCGACGATTTCGACGGTCACGTCGGGCTCGGCGGCCAAGGGGTCCAGGTCGTCGAAGTTGGCGATGCGCGGCAGGCGGGGCACGGCGATCTTGATCGCGCCGTCCCGGGCGGCGGCCGGTTCGCGGCGATCCAGCGCCATGGCGTCCTCGCGGGGCAGGCGGCCGGCCTCGGGCAGCCAGGGGACGATGCCCAGGCAATCCATTCCTGTGCGCTCGCCGATCAGGGCCACCGCCTCGTCGAACAGCGAGACGTCGCCGCGGAACTTGTTGACGATGTAGCCGGCCAAGCGGGCCCGTTCCGCCTCCGGCAGCAGGGCATGGGTGCCGACCAGCGAGGCGATGACGCCGCCGCGGTCGATGTCGGCCACCAGGACCACCGGGACGTCGGCGGCTTCCGCGAAGCCCATGTTGGCGATGTCGGCGGCGCGCAGATTGACCTCGGCGGCGCTGCCCGCGCCCTCGACCACCACCAGATCGGCGCCCTCGCCCACCCGGGCGAAGCTTTCCAGGACCGCCGGCAGAAGGGTAGGCTTCAGGGCGTGATAGTCGCGGGCCTTGGCGTTGCCGACCACCCGGCCCTGGACCACCACCTGGGCGCCCAGGTCGGTAGTGGGTTTCAGCAGCACCGGATTCATATGGCGGCTGGGCGCCACGCCGGCGGCGCGGGCCTGCAGGGCTTGGGCCCGGCCGATCTCGCCGCCGTCGACGGTGACGGCGGCATTGTTGGACATGTTCTGCGGCTTGAAGGGCCGCACCGTCAGTCCTCGCCGCAGGAAAGCCCGGCAGAGGCCGGCCGCCAGCAAGGATTTGCCGACGTCCGAGCCGGTGCCCTGCAGCATCAGGGCCCGAAAGGTCCTAGCGGGCAAGCGAGGTCCGCAGCCGGTCGGCGGCGGGATTGCTGTAACGGCCTTGCTGGACGATGGTCTCGGGAGTCGCGCCGGAACCGTAGAAGGCGTCGTTCCAGTCGTTGCGCCGCGCCAGCACGGAACCCTCGATGGACCCGCCGCCGTACAATCCGGCGGCGCGCGAGAAGGCCAGGATGTCGGCCCCCAGGTTGGAGGTGGTGGAGGCTTCCATGCCGGCGCCGATGTTGGCGACCGTGGCCTCGATGTCGGCGCCCAGCTTGCCCTGGTGCTTGATGATCGAATCGACGGCCCCCTTGGTGCGCAGCACCAGGACGATTTCCGCCGCCTGGCCGCCGAATTGCAGGCCGAAACTGCCGGCGCCCATGGTGTAGAAGGCAGGATAGCCCCAGTTGCCCGAGGCGTCCTTGGCGACGAGCACGCCCGAACCGCCCTCGGCGCCGAAGAAGAAGCCGGCCTTCAGCACGCTGGGAAAGATCATCACGCCCTGCGCCTTCTTGAGTTCGGAGCGCAGCAGGCTGTAGGGCTCTTCCTTGGATTCCTTCATGCCTTCGATGGTGAAGCGAGCCTTCTCGACCAGGGCCTCGGCCTCCAGGCGGTCGGAGGCCGAGGCCGGTCCCGCCAGCACGGCCAGCCCCAGGGCCAGCATCGCGACGAATTTCATGGAATCCTCCCTGTCATTGTACGACAGGGTCCGGTATAGGCGCGAATGGCGAAGAAACGGTTAACCGCGGCCATTAACCTTCCCTTCACCCGCCCCCGCCAGAATGGGGGCGTCATGATCCGCCGGAGGCCATTGCCATGCGTCGCGTCGCATTCCTTCTCGCCGCCGTTGCCACCCTGGGCACCTCGGCCGCCGGGGCCGGCAGCCTGGGCGGGGTCGTCACCGAGGTCAAAGGGGGGTTCCTCTACCACGACGTCGACAATCTCTGGAGCAACCATCGCCGCGAATCCGGCGTCGACTTCAATGCCGAGGTCATCTTCTCGCCCGCCTGGGAAGTCCTGGGCGGCGCGGTGCGGCCGGCCCTGGGCGGGTCCTACAATTCCTCGGGCGATACCAGCAAGGCCTACCTGGACGCCCGCTACGAGATCGAAAGCTCGTTCGGCGTTTTCTTCGGCCTCGGGCTGGGCGCCGCCGTCCACGACGGCGACCTGGAGCTGAAGGACCGCGACCACAAGGCGCTCGGCTCGCGGGTCCTGTTCCATATTCCGGCCGAGATCGGCTACCGCTTCGACGGCCACCAGGGCGTCTCGCTCTATTTCGACCACGTGTCCAACGCGTCGCTGGCCAGCCCGAACGAGGGCATGGATACCCTGGGCATCCGCTACGGCTACCGGTTCTAGACCCGCCCCAGGACCAGGGTCGCCCAATCCTCGACGACGATCCGCCCGATGCGCCGGAGCCCCAGCCGGCGATGGGCCTCCTCGACCCTGAGGGCATCGCGGGTGAGGAATCCGGACAGGATGGCGACGCCGCCGGGCGCCAGGCTTCCCGCCAGGCCCTTGGCGAGCCCGCAAAGGGGATTGGCCAGGATGTTGGACAGGATCAGGCCGTAGGGCGCGCCCCGGCGTACCGCCCGGTTGCCATAGCTGCCGCCCACCGCCGTCGCCACCCGGCCGGCCAGGCCGTTGCGCCGGACGTTATCCGCCGCCACCTCGACGGCCACCGGATCGATGTCGATGGCCAGCATGGACAGGCCGAAGGCCTTGGCCGCCGCCATGGCGAGGACGGCGGTGCCGCAGCCCATGTCGAGGCCCCGGCCCAGGCGCCGGCCGTCCAGGCCGTCCAGGGCCAGCAGGCAGCCCCTGGTGGTGGCATGTTCGCCCGAACCGAAGGCCGCCGCCGCGTCCACCAGCAGCCCCACCTTGCCCGCCGGCGCGCCGCCTTCCACGTGGGAACCATGCAGATGGAAGCGTCCCACCTCCATGGCCGGGAAGCCCCGGTAGCTCTCCACCACCCAGTCGCGGTCGGCCAAGGGTTCGGCCGCCGGTTGGGCGGCCACGCCCATGGCCCGGAGCCCGGCGGCGACAAGGGCCAGGTCCGGTTCCTCGTCGCAGACCCCTTCCAGGCGCCAGGGACGGCCGTCGTCGGGGATGAAGCGGCTGACAGCCAGGCAATGGGGCTCCAGGGCTGCCTCGCATAGGTCGATGTCGGCGGGGGTGACGGGAATGCGCAGCAGCCACATGGTCAAACCGCCTTCACGAAACTGTCCATGACCTTCTTGTTTCCCGCCTTCTCGAAGGCGATTTCCAGCTTGTTGCCGTCGACGAACAGGACCCGGCCGTAACCGAACTTGTCGTGGAACACCCGCTGGCCCGACGAAAAGGCGCTAACCGGGGCGGCGGCCAGGATGGCCGGTTCCTCGTCGAACTCGAAGCGCGCCGAGCGCCGCCGGCCCCCGTAGAGCCCGCGGTCGCCGAAGCGTTCCACGTGTTCGGGCGGCAGTTCGTCGATGAAGCGGCTGGGCAGGGCCGACTGCCACTGGCCGTAGACTTGGCGGTTGGCGGCGAAGGTGACGAAGGCCTTGCGCCTTGCCCGGGTGAGGCCCACGTAGGCCAGGCGCCGTTCTTCCTCCAGCCCCGCCAGGCCGCCTTCGTCCACCGCCTTCTGGTGGGGGAACAGGCCTTCTTCCCAGCCGGGCAGAAAGACGGTCTCGAATTCCAGGCCCTTGGCGCCGTGCAGCGTCATCAGGGACAGCTTGTCGCCGTCGGGCCGGCCGTCGTTTTCCATGACCAGGCTGACGTGTTCCAGGAAGGCGGGCAGAGTCGCGAATTCCTCCAGGGCGTTGACCAGTTCCTTCAGGTTTTCCAGCCGCCCGGCGGCGTCCGGGGCCCGGTCGGCCCGCCACATGGGGACGTAGCCCGATTCCTCCAGCACCGTGGCCGCCACTTCGGAATGAGGCAGGGAATCCATCAGGCTCCGCCAGCGGTCGAAATCGAGCAGCAGGGCGCCTAGCGTGGCGCGCGGCTTGGGCTTCAGGTCTTCGGTCGCCACCAAGTCGCGCACCGCGCGCAGCAGGGACGTCCGCCCGGCGCGCGCCACCTTGTGGACCACCTGCAAGGTGGAAGCCCCCAGGCCGCGCTTGGGCAGGTTGACGATGCGCTCGAAGGCCAGGT
>JAMOBD010000107.1 GCA_039908345.1 Magnetospirillum sp. WYHS-4 | reverse complement strand
CAGCCGGGCCCGCGCCGCCGTGGCCTACGGCGAGACCAGCCGCAAGCTGCTGCTCGCCTTCAAGCACGGCGACCGCACCGACAGCGCGCCGGCGTTGGGCCAATGGCTGCAGCGGGCGGGCGGCGACCTGTTGCCCCAGGTGGACCTGATCGCGCCCGTTCCCCTTCATTGGACCCGCCTTTTCCTGCGCCGCTACAATCAGGCGGCCTTGCTGGCCCGGGAGTTGGGGCGGCTGAGCGGCCTGCCGGTGGTTCCCGACCTGCTGGTGCGCAAGCGCCGCACGGCGTCGCAAGGCCATCTGAATCCCCGGCAGCGCAAGGAGAACCTCCAAGGGGCCTTCGCCGTCCATCCCCGCCGGCGGGCCGGCCTGGCCGGCAAGCGGGTGCTGCTGGTCGACGACGTGCTGACCACCGGGGCGACGGTGGCCGCCTGCGCGCGGACGCTGGCGAAGGCCGGGGCGGCGTCAGTGGACGTGCTGACGCTGGCCCGCGTCCTGCGCCCGCTGCCCGATTGAGCGGCGGGCCGCTTTCGGGTAACACAAGCTGTGGTCATCGAAGAAAGGGAGGATCCGCCTTGGCGAGCGTCGAAGTCTACACCACCCCCGTCTGCCCCTACTGCGTCCGCGCCAAGGCGCTGCTGGCCCGTAAGGGCGTGGCCTATACCGAGATCGACGTCTCTCGCGACGCCACCCTTCGCGACGCGATGATCCAAAAAGCGGGCGGCCGGCGCACGGTGCCCCAGATCTTCATCGACGGCCACCACGTGGGCGGCTGCGACGATCTGCACGACCTGGACCGCCAAGGCGGCCTGGACAAGATGCTGGGGCTGGCATGACTTTCACGGCCGCCTGTCTGCAGGTCAACGCCCCGCGCGAGCCGGAAGCGGCGATCGCCGCCGCCTGCGACCTGGCGAGGAGGGCCCGCGACGCCGGGGCGGATTTCATTCTGATGCCCGAGAACGTCGCCATGATGGAGCCGGTCCATGCCCGGCTCCGCGACAAGGCCCAGGGAGAATCCGGGCACGCGGCTCTTGGGGCCTTCCGCGACTTGGCGCGGGAGACCGGGGCTTGGCTGCTGGCCGGGTCGCTCCATATTCTTCTGGCCGGCGGCAAGGTGGCCAACCGCAGCTTCCTGATCGACCCGCAAGGGGGAATCGCCGCCCGCTACGACAAGCTGCACATGTTCGACGTCGATCTGGACGGCGGCGAGAGCTACCGGGAATCGGCGGTTTTCCATGCCGGCGCCAAGGCGGTGCTGGCCGACCTGCCCTGGGGACGATTGGGACTGTCCATCTGCTACGACCTGCGCTTCGCCTACCTCTACCGGGCCCTGGCCCAGGCGGGCGCCGACTTCCTGGCGGTGCCGGCCGCCTTCACCCGCCAGACCGGGCAAGCCCATTGGCACGTGCTGTTGCGGGCAAGGGCCATCGAGACCGGCTGCTACGTCCTGGCCCCAGCCCAGTGCGGTACCCATGCCGAGGGCCGCCAGACGTTCGGCCATTCCCTGATCGTCGATCCCTGGGGCCGCGTGCTGGCCGACGGCGGCGAGGAACCGGGTTTCGTCATGGCCGAAATCGATCCGGCCGAAGTGGCCGCCGCGCGCCAAAAAATTCCCGCGCTCCGCCACGACAGGGCCATCGAATTCTAGCCCCCGGCCCTGGGATTCCGGCGAGTCGCTGCCTTGCGGCAAAATACCCCAACATCAGGTGTTTCTTTTGCTTGACGAGGGGGTAAGCCGTCACTAGTATCCGCGCTCTCATTCGGGCGCTGGTAGTGGTTCCAGCGGCGCTTTCCGCGGCGGATCAGACGCAGAGCCCAATGGGAACGTGACATTCTCTATAGGCCACCTTCTCCCCGGTGGCCGGTGCAAGTCCCGCCAAGAGGCGACCTGGGATGCCTCTTCGGGGGGCTTTTGCATCGTGTTCGGGAGGTTTGGCGCCCAGGGCGCCGAACGTGTCTGGGTAGTCGATTTTGGGAACGAGACGGTATGCCGACGATTAATCAGCTGATCCGCAAGGGTCGCGAGTCCAAGATGGAGCGGAACAAGGTTCCGGCTCTCGAGGCCTGCCCCCAGAAGCGGGGCGTGTGCACTCGCGTCTACACGACCACGCCGAAGAAGCCCAATTCCGCGCTGCGCAAGGTCGCTCGCGTCCGCCTCACCAACGGGTTCGAGGTGACGAGCTACATTCCCGGCGAGGGGCATAATCTTCAGGAACACTCGGTAGTGATGATCCGCGGCGGTCGCGTCAAGGACCTGCCCGGCGTCCGCTACCACATCATCCGCGGCACCCTCGACACCCAGGGCGTCAAGGATCGCCGTCAGCGCCGTTCGAAGTACGGCGCGAAGCGTCCCAAGTAAGCGAGGCCAGTCATGTCGCGTCGTCACGCCGCCGAAAAGCGCGAGTTCCTGCCGGATCCCAAGTACGGGGATCTGGTGGTGTCCAAGTTCACCAACGGCCTCATGTCCGATGGCAAGAAGTCGGCCGCCGAGAGCATCGTCTACGGAGCCTTCGATCTGATCGAGAAGCGCACCAAGCAGGACCCGCTCAAGGTATTCCACCAGGCCATCGACAACGTGAAGCCGGCCGTCGAGGTCCGCTCGCGCCGCGTCGGCGGCGCCACCTATCAGGTGCCCGTCGAGGTTCGCCCGGCGCGCCGCCAGGCCCTGGCCATCCGCTGGCTGGTCGACCTGTCGCGCAAGCGTAGCGAGAAGACGATGATCGAGCGCCTGTCCGCTGAGCTGATGGATGCCGCCAACAATCGCGGCACCGCGGTGAAGAAGCGGGAGGACACCCATCGCATGGCGGACGCCAACAAGGCGTTCTCCCACTATCGCTGGTAAAGACCGGAAAGAAGCAGGCGCCCGACCATGCCGCGTAATACTCCCCTCCACCTGTACCGCAACATCGGCATCATGGCCCACATCGATGCCGGCAAGACGACGACGACCGAGCGTATCCTTTATTACACCGGCAAGTCGTACAAGATCGGCGAGGTCCATGACGGCGCAGCCACCATGGACTGGATGGAGCAGGAGCAGGAGCGCGGCATCACCATCACGTCCGCCGCCACGACCACCTTCTGGCAGGACCACCGCGTCAACATCATCGATACTCCGGGCCACGTGGACTTCACCATCGAGGTGGAGCGCAGCCTGCGCGTGCTTGATGGCGCCGTGACGGTGTTCGACAGCGTGGCCGGCGTCGAGCCGCAGTCCGAGACCGTGTGGCGCCAAGCCGACAAGTACGGCGTGCCTCGCATCTGCTTCGTCAACAAGATGGATCGCATCGGCGCCGACTTCTACCGCTGCGTTTCCATGATCAAGGACCGTCTGGGCGCCCGCCCGGTGGTGGTCCAGATGCCCATCGGCTCCGAGTCCGAGTTCAAGGGTATCGTCGACCTGATCAAGATGAAGGCGGTGATCTGGGACGAGGATACGCTGGGAGCCAAGTTCCACGAGGAAGAGATTCCGGCCGACCTGGCCGATCTGGCCGCCGACTACCGGGAGAAACTGGTGGAAGCCGCCGTCGAGCAGGACGACGCCGCCATGGAGGCTTACCTCGAGGGCAAGGAGCCGGATCGCGACACCCTGATCAAGGGGCTGCGCAAAGGCACCTGTACTTTCTCCATCGTTCCCGTGCTTTGCGGTTCGGCCTTCAAGAACAAGGGCGTGCAGCCGCTGCTGGACGCCGTTGTCGACTTCCTTCCGGCGCCCACCGACGTGGCCGCCATCAAGGGCATCAAGGCCGACACCGAGGAAGAGGTGGAGCGGCACAATTCCGATGACGAGCCTTTCGCCGCCTTGGCGTTCAAGATCATGAACGACCCGTTCGTCGGCTCGCTGACCTTCATCCGCATCTATTCCGGCACGATCAAGAGCGGCGAACAGATCGTCAATACCGTCAAGGACAATCGCGAGCGCGTCGGCCGCATGCTGCTCATGCATGCCAACAACCGCGAAGAGGTCAAGGAAGCCTTCGCCGGCGATATCGTCGCCCTGGCCGGTCTCAAGGAGACCACGACCGGCGACACACTGTGCGACCCGAACCACAAGGTCATCCTGGAACGCATGGAGTTCCCGGACCCCGTGATCGAGATCGCCGTCGAGCCGAAGAGCAAGGCCGATCAGGAAAAGATGGGCATGGCCCTGGCCCGCTTGGCCGCCGAGGACCCGTCCTTCCGCGTGTCGACCGATTTCGAAAGCGGCCAGACGATCATCAAGGGCATGGGCGAACTCCACCTCGAAATCATCGTCGACCGCATGCGGCGCGAATTCAAGGTCGAAGCCAACATCGGCGCGCCGCAGGTGGCCTATCGCGAGACCATCTCGAAGGTCGCGGAAATCGACTACACCCATAAGAAGCAATCGGGCGGCACGGGCCAGTTCGCCCGCGTCAAGATCCGCTTCTCGCCGTTGCCCAAGGGTTCGGGTTTCCAGTTCGCCAACACCGTGGTGGGCGGCAACGTGCCCAAGGAATACATCCCCGGTGTCGAGAAGGGCCTCAAGAGCTCCATCGACAACGGCGTGCTGGCGGGGTTCCCCTGTACCGACCTCAAGGCGGAACTTTACGACGGCAACTACCACGACGTGGACTCCAGCGCGCTGGCTTTCGAAATCGCCTCCCGCGCGGCGTTTCGCGAGGGCGTCCAGAAGGCCGGTCCCAAGCTGCTCGAGCCCATGATGCGGGTAGAGGTGGTGACGCCGGAAGACTACATGGGCGACGTCATCGGCGATCTCAATAGCCGCCGGGGCCAGATCACCGGCATGGACCAGCGCGGCAACGCCCGCGTGGTCAATGCCCAGGTGCCTCTGGCGAGTATGTTCGGCTACGTCAATACGCTGCGTTCCATGAGCCAGGGGCGCGCCCAATTCAGTATGCACTTCGACCACTATGCGGAAGTTCCGCAGCATGTGGCGGAAGGCGTGATCAGCAAGATGGCCGGCTGACGGCAGGACACGGAGTAGGCAGACATGGCTAAGGAAAAGTTCGAACGGAACAAGCCGCATTGCAACGTGGGTACGATCGGGCACGTTGACCACGGCAAGACGTCCCTGACGGCGGCCATCACGAAGGTGCTGGCGGAGACGG
>JAMOBD010000106.1 GCA_039908345.1 Magnetospirillum sp. WYHS-4 | reverse complement strand
CCCGTTCCGCCGCCCAGGCCAGCAGCAGGCGGTCGCGCACCGTTTCCGCGCCCTGGCGGTAGAGGGCGCGGCGCAGGACCTTGTCGTCGCTGTCGGCGTCCACCGGCCAGCGCGTCTCGACGGTGGCCACCAGGCGGTGGCGTTGCTCGTTGGACAGTCTCAGGCGGTCCGCCACCGCTTCGGCGCCCGCCCGGTCGGTGTCCAGCAGGGCGGCCAGGCGCCGGATGGGGTGGGGATGGACGGACTCGAAGCGGATGGCCCGGGTGTCCAGCCACGACATCAGGCGCAGGCGGCCCACGTCGCCGGCTTCGGGCAGCACGTGTTCCAGCACCCCCTCGCCCCGCATCAGGAGCGCCACGTCGGCCGGATTGGGCGACATCAGGATGCGGAAGATTTCGACGCGCACCCGCTCGCCCGACAGGATCGGCAGCTTGTGGGCCTCCAGCCGGCAGGCGGCCAGGGCGTCCGGATCGGCGGGCGGGCGGCCGTAGGTGGCGTAGAAGCGGAAGAAGCGCAACAGCCGCAGCACGTCTTCCCGGATGCGGTCGCGCGGATTGCCGACGAAGCGCACATGGCCGCGCGCCAGGTCGTCCAGCCCGTTGAAGGGATCGTAGACGTCGCCGTCCCGGTTGCAGGAAAAGGCGTTGATGGTGAAATCGCGGCGCGAGGCGTCGGCGATCCAGTCGTCGGTAAAGGCCACCTTGGCCCGCCGACCGTCGGTTTCCAGGTCGACGCGAAGGGTGGTGATCTCGAACGGCGTGCCCCCCACCACGGCGGTCACCGTGCCGTGGGCGATGCCCGTCGGGATGACGTGGATGCCGGCCCGGCCCAGAAGCGCCATCACCTTTTCCGGCGGATCGGGGGTGGCGATGTCGATGTCGCGGATCGGCCGCTTCAAGAGGGCGTCCCGCACGCAGCCGCCGATGAAGCGCACCTCGGTGCCGTCGGCGGTCAGCGCCTCCCAGACCGCCAGGGTCTCGGCCGCCGTCATCCAGGGCTGCGGCGCCAGCTTGCCGAAGGGTTCCGGGTTGGGGCCGACGATATCCAGCTTCACCTGAACCGCCCCGGCACCACACGACCGCTTTCGTCCAGGTAGGGCGGCTCGTAGATCTGACCCGGCCGGCCCTGGTAGTCGATCAGGGCGGCGACCACGAACCCGGCCACGGTCAGGCCGACGCCGGCCACCAGAAGCCAGAACCAGGGGCCGTCGCCCCACCACTTCTTGCCTTCCTCATGCTTGTGGCGGTCGAACCAGGCCCAGGCGAGCCAGATGGCGAAGGGCAGGGCCATGGGCAGCACATATTGCAGGAAAAGGCGGGTCACATCAGTCCTCGCGAAGACATTCGTAGAGATTGACGAGCATGCCCGCGGTGGCGCCCCAGATGTGGCGCTCGCCGTAGGGCATGGACCAGAAGAAGCGCTCGCGGCCTTCGAACTGGCGGCTGCAGCGCCGGTGGTTGGCGGGATCGAGCAGGAAGGACAGGGGCACCTCGAAAGCTTCGGCCACCTCGTGGGGATCGAGGCTGAGGGCGAAGGGCGTTTCCACCACGCCCACCACCGGGGTCACCTCGAACCCGGTGCGCGTGACGTAAAGATCCAGCCGGCCGATCAACGTCACCCGCTCGGGGGAAAGGCCGATTTCCTCTTCGGCCTCGCGCAGGGCCGCGTGCTCGGGGGCCTCGTCGCCGGGTTCCACGTGGCCGCCGGGGAAGCTGATCTGGCCCGGATGGTGTTCCAGATGGTCGGTGCGGCGGGTGAACAGCACTGTCGGCCCATCCTGGCGGGCGACGATGGGCACCAGCACGGCGGCCGGGCGCAACGCTTCCATCGGCCCGGTCCCCGGATTGAGGTCGTGGTCGCCGCGGATGCGTCCCGTCTGCCGGATGCGGCGGGCCAGCCAGTCGCGGGTCATGCCTCCGCCTCCCCCAGGACGAAGAAACGGCCGCAGCTCCAGACGCCGAACAGGCGCTTGCCGTCCAGTTCCTCCTCGCAGCCCCGTTCGACCAGCTCGTAGAAGACCGCGCGGGTCAGCCGGGCCTCGATGCCGCCCGCGATTTCCAGATAGGGGCGCAGCTCGCCGTCCGCTTCCCGCAGGCATAGGCCGTGGCGGGCGTCCAGCGCCACGATGCGATCCACGTTGGTGCGAAAGCTGACGGCCTGTTCGCGGCCCTCGCGGACGACATACATCTCGACCGCCTGGAAAGGGGCGTCGTCCACCGTGACGCGGCCGTATTCGGAAGGCGTGCGCAGCCAGAACGAGCCGTCGGAGTCGCGGCAAAGCGCCTGGGCGAGCAGGCAGACCATTTCCTTCCTGCGCACCGGCCGGCCGTCCCAGTGCCAGACGCCTTCGGCGTCGATGCGGATGTCGAGGGCGGGCAGCAGGACGGGCTCGGGCTCCGCCTCGGTGGAGCAGGCCTCGAAATCGGGGATGTTCGTCGGCTTGCCGTTCATGCATCATCATCCGGCTGACAGAGGAGACCGGCCGTGACCGACCACCCATCCGATATTGCGCCATCCCCCGACGCCCCGCAATCGGTCCCATCGTAAGCTCGCGTACTCTGGAACTCAGGTCGATTGGCGCTACTTTTTTGCGGAAACATCACCCTAATCCGTATAAAGTGGGGCGCGGAGGATGTGGCATGCTTATTGAGTTCCGTACCGGGAATTTCCGGTCTATCCGTGAGGAACAGGCGCTCACGATGGAGGCGGGACGCGGGGGAGACCCTGCCGACTTCCGGCCTCGCCGGGTTGGGGGGTATTCGGAAAGGCTCCTGCCGGCGGTCGCTTTTTACGGGGCCAATGCCAGCGGAAAGAGCAACATGCTGGCCGCCCTCAGGTTCATGCGCGATGCCGTGGACATGTCCCATCGCCTTTGGCCACCGGACGAAGGAGTGCCCCGGCAGTCCTTCGCATGGGGCAATAAGGTCTCGGAGCCGTCGCTATTCGAAGTGTCGGTCCTGATCGACGGCGTGCGTCATCGCTATGGCTTCACCTGCGACGATATGCGCATTGTTGAGGAATGGTTGCATGTCTGGCCGAAGGGCCGCAAGCAGACTTGGTTTACCAGGGCGGAAAGCGGCCTGAAGTTCGGTGAACTCTTTCTCGGAGAAAGTCGCCTGATCGAACAGGTCACCCGCTCCAACGCGCTTTTTCTGTCTGCAGCAGCCCAACTGGGCCATCCGCAAGCCACCCCCCTTTACCAGTGGTTCAAGGCACTGCGGACGTTCAACGTCCCGGCCGCTTCGATGGGGGCGCGAAAATACGGATTTCCGACGAGGCATGGCGGGTCATCTTGGCTGTGGCAAACCTTGGAAGAAAGATCGGCGCTGGACCACCAACCTTCCCTGTTCGACGACGGAGAAACTTCCGATCCTCGCTATCAGGTCTTCCTGGAAATGCTACGGGCCGCCGACATCGGAATTGTCGATGTAAAGCTGGAAAAGAAGGAAAAGGAACACTGGCCCCCTCGGGTCCTATTGCGCCACCAAAACCTCTCGGACGAGGCCTGGCTTCCGTTGGAAGAAGAGTCCGGCGGAACCCGCACCTTGTTTCGCATGGGTCCGGGATTGGTGGATTCCCTTTTCAGTGGTGGCGTCCTCGCCATTGACGAACTCGAGGCTAGCCTCCATCCGTTGCTTGCCCTTTGGGTTGTCCGAAGGTTCAACGACCCCCTGACGAACCCGCAGAATGCCCAGATTATTTTTGCAACCCACGACACCAACCTGCTGGGCACGTCGGCTGGCGATCCGCCGCTCAGACGCGATCAAGTCTGGCTGACGGAAAAGGATCGGGAGGGGGCCACTCACCTGTACCCCTTGACGGACTATAAGCCACGAAAGGAGGAAAACCTCGAACGCGGCTATCTGCAGGGCCGGTATGGTGCCATCCCCTGCCTGGGCGATCTGACAGGGTTCGATAGGTAGATGCGATGGGGCCTACGCAACAAAACCGTCAACGCCGTCCAGCCCGCCGAGCCCCGATCCGGAATCCGAAGCGCCGGCTATTGGTGCTGTGCGAAGGCAAGGTCACCGAACCTGAATACCTGCGCGGCTACGAAAGGCTAAAGCGCAACGTCGCCCTGGAATTGGACATTGCCAGGGAGCAGGGCGTCCCTTTGACCCTAGTCAAGGCAGCACTCGAGCGGAAAAAGCGGGCCGAAAGGGAGGCAAAGCGCACCGGCGATTCATTCATCGCCTATGACGAGGTCTGGTGTGTCTTCGACGTCGACGAACATCCCCGCATCAACGATGCCGTCCAACTGGCGGTGGCGAACGGCATCTGTCTCGCCGTGTCCAATCCGTGCTTCGAACTTTGGCTCCTCCTGCACTTCCGGGAAAGTCCCGGCCCTCGGCATCGAGATGATATGAAGCGACTCCTGAGAGACCATTTGCCGGGCTACGATAAGCATCTCCAGTTCGATACAGTCGAACGCGGGGTCGAGAATGCCGTTCGTCGAGCAAGCCGGCTGGACGCGGAAGCCGCCGAAGTGGGAGAGAGGGGGCGCAACCCCACAAGCGGCGTCTACAACCTAACCGAATCCATTGCACGGGACGCCCGATTGCTGGACTGTCGATCCCAAACCGCCCGGCAGCGGCCCAATGGAATAGGAGACCGGCCGTGACCGACCACCCATCCGATATTGCGCCATCCCCCGACGCCCCGCAATCGGTCCGCGACCTGGACGGATTGGCGGAGCACATGCAGGCGGCCAGGGAAGCCATCGGGCGGGTTCTGTTCGGCCAGGACGAGGTGGTCTCGGAAACCCTCGTCACCCTTTTGGCCGGCGGGCATCTGCTGCTGGTGGGCGTGCCGGGTCTCGGCAAGACGCGCCTGGTGGAAACCCTGGGCCGCGTCTTCGGCCTGACCGAGCGCCGCGTCCAGTTCACGCCCGACCTGATGCCGGCCGACATCCTGGGGTCCGAGGTGCTGGAGGAAGGCGAATCGGGCCGCCGCTCCTTCCGCTTCATCGAGGGACCGGTGTTCTGCCAACTCCTGATGCGCGCCAGCCCGCGCACCCAGTCGGCCCTGTTGCAGGCCATGCAGGAACGCCGGGTTTCCGTGGCCGGGCACTACCATGACCTGCCCAGCCCCTTCCACGTCCTGGCCACCCAGAACCCCATCGAGCAGGAAGGCACCTATCCCTTGCCCGAGGCCCAGTTGGACCGCTTCTTCATGCAGGTGGACGTGGGCTATCCGGACCTGGCAACCGAACGCCGCATCCTTGTCGCCACCGGCTCTCCGGATGCGGAACCGGCCGCCGTCATGACCGCCGCCGACTTGCTGGCCGCCCAGCGTCTGGTGCGCCGGGTGCCGGTGGGCGACAGCGTGGCCGAAGCGATCCTCGCCCTGGTGCGGGCCGGCCGTCCCGAATCGAGCCCGCTGCCCGAGGTGGCGCGCCATGTGGCCTGGGGGCCGGGGCCGCGCGCCAGCCCGCGCACCCAGTCGGCCCTGTTGCAGGCCATGCAGGAACGCCGGGTTTCCGTGGCCGGGCACTACCATGACCTGCCCAGCCCCTTCCACGTCCTGGCCACCCAGAACCC
>JAMOBD010000105.1 GCA_039908345.1 Magnetospirillum sp. WYHS-4 | reverse complement strand
CCCGGCCGTCGCCGAACACCAAGCCGCCGATACGATCGCCGTTGTCCGCGGCCAGCCAAGCGACGACGGCGGCGGCGCGCGCGGCCGCCACCCACTTGAAGGCCCGGCGGCTGCCGAAACGCATGGCCGGGCCCCCGTCCAGCAGGCAGAACAGCGTATGTTCACGCTCCTCCCGGAAAACCTTGGTATGCAGGCGACCGGTCCGGGCGCTAACACGCCAGTCGAGAGTTCGGTAGTCGTCTCCCCGCTGGTAGGCGCGCACGTCCTCGAAGTCCAGGCCACGACCGCGGAACAGGGAACGGTAGAGTCCAGGAAACAGTCCATTGACGAGATTCGGCCCGCCGAGCGCCAAGCGCTCCGCCTCGGTCCGCAGCAGCATCATCTCGGCCAGGTCGATGTCGACCCCCTGCCCGGCCATGCTACGGCACGGCCACCGTGGCGAGCAGGCGGTCCGCCACCTGATCGGTGGTCACGCCGTCGGCCTCCGCCTCGTAGGTCAGCAGAATGCGATGGCGCAGCACGTCGCCGGCCAGGATACGGATGTCGTCCGGCGAAACGTAGTCGCGCCCGTCCAGCCAAGCATGGGCGCGCGCCGCCAGATCGAGGGCGATGGTGGCGCGCGGGCTGGCGCCGTAGAGAATCCAGTGCCGCAGGTCGGAATCGTAGGGCGCCGGGTCGCGTGACGCGGTGACCAAACGGACGATGTAGCCTTCCAGTTCGGGCGCCATGTGGAGGTCGAGAACCTGACGCCGGCCCTCGAATACCGCGGCCTGCGAAACCACCGGTCCTTTGATGTCGGCTACCGTCATCCCTTCCTTCATATGCTGGCGCACCAGACGCAGGATATCGCGCTCGGCCTCCGGCGAGGGATAATCGACCCGTGCCTGCAACAGAAAGCGGTCGCGCTGAGCTTCGGGCAAGGCGTAGGTGCCTTCCTGCTCGATGGGATTCTGGGTCGCCATCACCAGATAGAGGCGCGGCAGCCGGTAGGTGGTGCGCCCGACCGTGACTTGGCGCTCGGCCATGGCCTCCAGCAGCGCCGACTGCACCTTGGCGGGGGCGCGGTTGATTTCGTCGGCCAGCACGAAGTTATGGAAAAGCGGACCTTCCTGGAAACGGAAGGTCCCCTGGCCCGGCAGAAAGACCTCGGTGCCGATCAGGTCGGCGGGCAGCAGGTCGGGGGTGAACTGGATGCGATGGAAGTCGCCTTCCAAACCACCGGCCAATGCCTTGACGGCGCTGGTCTTGGCGAGGCCAGGCACCCCTTCGACCAGCAGGTGCCCATCGGCCAGCAACGCCACCAGCAACCGGATGACCAAGGCATCCTGGCCCAGAATGCAGCGGTTCACGTGGTCCCGCAGCGCCTTGATGTCATCGAACGCGGACATGGCCAACCTTCGGCAACGGCTGAAATTCCGACCCTACTTTCCTCCATGCCCCGCGCCCACGCAAGACCAAAGGCCGAACAGAAACTTTGGTGCCAGACTTGAAACCGATATGCCGGGCCAGGCATTCAACCTGAGGTAGGGAGCGCGGCGTCGGTCATTCTGATATTGTCTTCGCGGATGGAACGGGAAACGGGGCGATGGCGGCAGGCGAAGGCAGACAGGTCGCTGGGCGGGTATCGGCCGTTCTTCTGGCGGGAATCCTGGCGTTGGCGGCCACGCTGATCCTGGCCAAGGCCTTTCCCGGCCGCACGTGGACGAACCACACCCTGCACGGTGCCCTGGATGGCATCGGGGCCTTCGCCACCCTGATGGCTGCCGTCCTGGTGCTGGCCCAGGAACATCGGAACAGGCCGGCCGGCCGGCTTGCCTGGCTTGCGGCGGGGTTGCTCGCCATGGGAATTTTGGGGGTTCTCCATGCCGTGCTGTCGGCAGGATACATCTCGATTTCACTGCATGCCTTGTCGTTGCTTATCGGCGGCCTGCTTTTCTCCCTGGTCCGGCTGCCCGAAAGGCTCCAGCCGACCGGAGGCACCGGTCAACTGGTTCTCGCCGTGGCATTGGGCACGGTCGGCGTCGGCTTGGTGGCGGGCTTGACACCACAATCTCCCCTGTCGCCTTCAGGAGAGGAATCCTACCATATCCTCAAGCAGGCCCTGGCCTTCACCGGAGCCGCGGGATTTTTCTCCAGCGCCCTATGGCTTGTCCGCGCTTCCCCGCCCGGCAAGGGCGCCGCGATGTTCGCGCTCTATGCCTATCTCAAGGGCGTGACGGTTCTCATGCTGCCCATCGGAGACCGTTGGGAAGCGGCTTGGTGGCTGGCCCACGGCCTGGAAGTGGTGTCCATCCTGATCCTCCTCGGGCATCTGGTGCTGGCCTACCGCGACGCCGAACGGCAGATCCGCGCCATCATGGGCGAGTTGGCCGGCCATGTGGAAAGTCGTACCCAGGCTCTGCAGGCCGAGGTCGAGCAGCGCCGCTTGGCCGAACGGGCCCTGCTGGCCAGCGAACGGCGCCTGCGCGACATGGCGGAGGCGACCTCCGACTGGTTGTGGGAGATGGGGCCGGACCTGACTTTCACCTATGTTTCGGACAGTGTCCGCCATGTGTTGGGCGTCGAGCCCTCCTTCCTGGTGGGCAAGACCCGTTCCCAGGTCCTCGCCCCCACGACGTCAGACCCGCTCCGCCTGCAGGCCTTCCTCTCGGACCTGTCGGCACACCGGCCGTTCCGCGACAAGGAATTCCGCTTTGCCCACCCGGATGGCCGAGCCCGGCTGGTACGGCTCAGCGGGCGGCCGATCTTCGATTCCCAAGGAACCTTCAGCGGGTACCGCGGCACCGGCACCGACGTCACGGAAATGGCGGCGCACGAGGCTGCACTTCATGAAGAGCAACGCCTCCGCCACGTCATCGTCGAGGCGACCATCGATTCGGTGGTCATGGTGACGCCGGACGGCGCCTGCCTAGCGGCCAACTCGGCGGCGGCACGCCGGCTGGGAGTCACGGCAGCCGATATGGTCGGCAGGAACCTCTTCGACTTCTTTCCGCCGGACGTCGCCGAAGTCCGCCGCCAACATTACGACGAGGTGGCAAGAACCAGGCGTTCGACGACTTTCGTCGACCAGCGGGCCCACCGGTGGTACGAGACCACGATTCACCCGGTATTCGGCGATTCCGGAGAGGTCGCCTCCACCGTGACATTCGCCCGCGACATCACCGACCAGAAGCGGGCCGCCGAACGCATCGAGCAGTTGGCGGCCTTTCCGGAACAGAACCCCAGCCCGGTCATGCGGGTCGACCGGGATGGCCTGCTTCTTTATGCCAACCGGACGAGTTCCCTGCTGATCGACGACTGGAACTGCGCGGTCGGTACCCACGTACCCGAGCCGATCCGGATGATCTGCCAGGAATCCCTGCAAACCGGCATCCGACAGGAACATGAAGTCTCCGTTGGCCAAGTCGTCTTCGCCCTGCTGTTCATTCCTTTCCCCGATTCCGGATACGTCAATATTTACGGCCGGGACATCACCCGCTTCCGGCTGGCCGAGGCGGCACTCGGCCAGAGCGAGGCACGCGCAGAAGAAGCCTGGCGACGGTTGCGCGACGCCCTGGAAAGCATCTCGGAATCTTTCGCCATGTACGATGCGCAGGACCGGCTGGTGCTGTTCAACGCCCGCTTCTGGGCCATGTGGAGCGGGCTGGCGGAACGGCTGGCGCCGGGAATGTCCTTCACGGGCTTGCTGGCCGCCGCCGCCGAAAAAGGACTCGTCAGCCAAGCCGGCGGGCTGCGCGAAGACTGGATAAGGGAGGTGGAGCAGGCCCATCGGGAGGGTGGGAGGGCGGTGGAAATCCAATTCGCCAACGGAAACTGGTGGCTGCTCAACGACCGCCGTACCGATGACGGCGGCATCGTCAGCATCGGCACCGACATCACCGCCTTGAAACGGCGCGAGGAGGACCTGCGGCGCAGCGAGGAGTCCCTCGCCGCCTCCCAGCACACGGCCCACCTCGGAAGCTGGGAATGGAATCTGGCCGACGGGACCCTCATCTGGTCCGACGAAACCTACCGCATCTTCGGGCGCAACCCGCGGGATTTCCACGCCACTTACGTCTCGTTCCTGGAAACGATCCATCCCGACGACCGCTCCCGCCTGATCGAGGCGGTCAACCGGGCCCTCGACGAGGGAGTTCCTTTCGGAATCGACCTGCGCATCCTTCTGCCCGACGGCGACGGCCGCATCGTCCATACACAAGGCCGCGTCATCGCCGGACCGGACGGCCAGCCGGAGGGCATGAACGGCATCGTCCAGGACATCACGGAACGCAAGCGCCGCGAGGCCGAATTCCTGCAAGTACAGAAGATGGAGGCCATCGGCCAATTGACCGGCGGCATCGCGCACGACTTCAACAACATCCTCACGGTCATCCGCGGCAACGTCGAACTGGTGCACGAGCGCCTGCTGGGCCCGGACAATGCCATGTTCAGGGAAATCCTCGACGACGCCCTGTCGGCTGCCGACCAGGGGGCGCACCTGACGGGCGGCCTGCTGGCCTTCGCGCGGCGCGAGACGGCCCATGCCGAACCGGTCGATGTCAACATGGTCTCCACCCGCATGGTTGGCCTCCTCGGCCGCACCTTGCACAGCTTCATCGACATCCAGACCGACCTCGCCCCAGGGCTGCCGCTGGCTTTCTGCGACCGGCGCCTGCTGGAAACCGCCATCCTGAACCTCGCCCTGAACGCCCGCGATGCCATGCCGGAAGGCGGCAACCTGATCCTGACCACCCGCCTTCTCGAAGAGCCCACGGACGGACTGCCGGACGGCCCCTATGTCACCCTGTCGATCCACGACACAGGACTTGGCATCCCGAAGGAAATCCGCGAGCGTATTTTCGAGCCTCTGTTCACCACCAAGAAGGAAGGCAAGGGAACCGGCCTGGGCTTGCGCATGGTCGACTTGTTCGTCCGCCAGTCGGGAGGCAAGGTGCTGCTGGAAAGCGAACCCGGCCACGGGACCACCTTCACCTTGATTCTGCCGACCACGGAGGCCTCCGAGCAGGCCGAAGCCGAATCCCTCGCCCCGGCCGGCCAAGTCCTGCGGCTGGACGGCTTGGCGCTGGTCACCGACGACGATGCGGCGGTCCGCCGCTATTCCCGCCGCTGCCTCGAAGAAATCGGCTTTTCCGTGCTGGAGGCGGGAAATGCGGAAGAGGCCCTAGAGGTTCTGGGCAGGACGCCGGAAATCCGCCTCCTGGTCAGCGACATCCTGATGCCGGGCAACGGGACCGGAATCGACCTCGCCCGCACCGCATCCCTCCTGCATCCCGATTTGCGGATCGTGTTGGCATCGGGCTCGGTCAA
>JAMOBD010000104.1 GCA_039908345.1 Magnetospirillum sp. WYHS-4 | reverse complement strand
TCCTCGATGTTCGACAGGCTATCGGTTCCGGCCCCGCCACTGGCGGTTCCCTGGGCCAGGTCGACCGTCACGGCCGCCGTGGCATTCGCGTAGGAAACCAGGTCCGTCCCGTCGCCGCCGTCCAGGAGGTCGTTGCCGGCGCCGCCAATCAGGACGTCGTTGCCCGAGGATGCGGGTGAGAACATCTCGGCCAGGGCCGCCCCGCCACCCAGGATCGCGTCGGGGCCCACTTCGGCGGCTCCGGGGTTGGCCTCCTCCCCGAAGGTCCAGAAGCCCTTCAGGCCGGTATCGGAAGCGTCCGGGCCGGTGCCGATGACCGTACCGATCTCACCGGCCGAGAGCGCCCGGTTCCATACCGCGACATCGCTCACCTGGCCGTCCAGCCAGCCGATGTTGAAGTTGGCCTGGCGGGCGCTGCCGACCGCGAACATGTTCATGGCCTGGTAGTCGAGGGCGCCGATCGCGGTGCTGGCCTCCTCGACGCCGTCGACGAACAGCTTGAGCTGCCCTCCGCCGACGGTGAGGGCCACGTGATACCAGGTATCGGCCTCGACCGTCGTCAAGCCGTCAGCCCGTTTTTGTCCTCCATCCCAGGCATAGGCCTCGAGCCGTCCGTCCGCAAGCAGCGCCAGATGGACGCCCAGGTTGTCGCCGATCACGCCTTCGGCGCTCATCTGGCTCGACGCGGTGCGGGCGACGATGTTGGAATAGCGGACGGTATCGAAATTGACCCAGGCGGCGAGGGTGACCTCGGGAAAATTGAGGGTTCCGCCGTCGTTGATCAGCGCCCGGCCATCGTCGCCATTCAGGTCGAGGGCCTGGATCGCGACTCCGCCATACAGAATGTCGTCACCCGGCCCCCCCGACAGGGTGTCGTCGCCCGCCGTGCCGGTCAGGGTCAGGTCGGCGGACAGGCCCGTCAGGCCGATATCCGCATCGACCTTCAGGGTGGCGCCGTCCTTGGTGAAGACGCGGTATTGCTCGGCGTCGATGGTCTCGGTCCCCGCGAGGGTCCAGCCGGCGTCCGTGGCTTCGACGGTATCGCTGGCTCCGCCCCGGACCAGCAGGCTATCCGTGTCCGAGAGGGCGGCGACCGCCTCCGCCGTGACACTGAGGCTGCCGGACCGGTCGCCCATGTCGACGATCTCGATGCCCGAGTAGTAGGGCGAGGCGTCGACCAGGGCGAGACCGCTGGCCGCCTGGTCGAAGACCAGCCGGTCGGTGCCGGTCCCGCCGTGGGCGAAGTCGCCGTCGCCGAAATGCAGGACGTCGTCGCCGGCCCCGCCGAACAATGTGTCGTCGCCGGCCCCGCCCAGCAGGATATCGTTGCCGGCGCCACCTTCCAGGGCATCTTTGCCTTGCCCGCCGTTCAGGACGTCATCCCCCTCCATGCCCCGCAGCAGGTTGTCGCCCGTATTGCCGGTCAGGGTGTCGCCGAACGCGGTGCCGGTGGCGTTCTCGATGTCGAAGATCGTGTCGACGCCCATGCCGCCGCCGACGCTTTGGGCGGTGGTCACCGACAGGTCGACCGTCACGCCGCCCGTTGCGTCCTGGAAGGTGAGGGTGTCGATGCCGCCGTGGCCCAGGATGACGTCGTCGCCGGGACCACCGTCCAGCAGGTCGTTGGCCTCCATGCCGTAGAGGGTATCGTTGCCGGCGCCGCCGCCGAGGGTATCCTCGGACGCGGTGCCGACCAGATGATCCGTTCCCGCCGCGCCGGTGAGCGTCAGTCCAGCGGATCCCAGCACGCCGACCTGCACGGTGGCGGTTGCGGTCGCGCCGTGGGCGTCGGTGACGGTGTAGGTGAAGCTGTCGGTGGCCGCCGTTCCCAGCGGCACGGCGCGTAGCGTGGCCGATGCCGTCGGGTCGTAGCTGAAGCTGCCGTCGGCATTGACGACGACGGTGGCGCCCTTGGTGGTGGTGGCGGTGTAGCTGGTGACCGAGAAGGTATCGTCCCGGTCCGGGTCGGTATCGTTGGCCAGGACGCCGTGGGCCTTGTCGACGGAAAGAACCTGGAGAACATTGGCGCTGGCGCTGTCGCCGACCGCAACTGGCGCATCGTTGGCGCCGTCGATGGTCACCGTGACGACGGCCGAGCCGATGTGGCCCGTGTTGCCGTCGCTGACCGAGTACTGGATGGTGTCGGTCAGGGTCTCGCCGGCGTTCAGGTGGTTGACGGCGGCGAGGTTCGGCTTGTAGACGAGGGTTCCGTTCGCGCCCGACGTCACGGTGCCCTTGCTGCCCTGGTTGACCGTCACGTAGGTCAGCGTGTCGCCGTCCGGGTCCACGTCATTGACCAGCGGCGAAAGGACCACCTGGGCGTCCTCGGTGGTGCTGGCGGTGTCGTTGGCGAGGATGGGGGCGTGGTTGGCGCCGGTGACCGTGACGGTCACCGTCTGGGTCGTGGTTCCCCCCTGGCCGTCCGATGCCGTGTAGGTGAAAGTATCCGTGGCCGTGGCGCCTTCCGCCAGGGCCAGGGCGGGACTCTTGTCCGCCGTGTAGACGACGGTGAACCCGGACTTGACCGCCGTACCGTAGGTGCCCTCGGCGACGCTGGCCAGGGTCAGCGTGTCGCCCTCGATGTCGGAATCGTTCGCCAGCACACGCAGGGTCACATTGCCGCCGGCCGCCACCGTGCCGCTGTCCGCGACGGCGACGGGGGCGTCGTTGACCGCCGCCACGGTCAGGTTGACCTTGGCCGTGCTGGAGGCTCCCGAGGCGTCCTGGATGCGGTAGGTGAAGCTGTCGGCGCCGCTGTAGTTGGCGGTCGGCGTGTAGCTATAGGTGCCGTTGGCGTTGATGGTGACCTCGCCATGGGTGGGCGCGCCACCCGCCGCCAGCGAGAAGATGAGGCTGTCGCCGGCATCGGCGTCGGTGGCCGACAGCGTGCCGGTGATCGGCGTGTCCTCGTTACCCGACCCGGTGGCCGCGACGGCGGCCGGCATCGCGTTGGTGCCGGTGACGGTGACCACCGCCGTGGCGGTGCTGGTGCCGCCGTGGCCGTCGTTGACCACGTAGATGAAGCTTTCTTGCGCCGTCTGGCCGGCCCGGAGATGACCATACTTGCCGTTCGGATCGAAGGTGACGGAGCCGCCCGTCTCGATCTTCAGGGTGGCGCCGGAGGCCAGGGTGATGACCTGCCCCACGGTCGTCACGTTCGTTCCCGCCACGGAGGTGAAGGCCAGCGTGTCGCCGTCCACGTCCGTGTCGTTGCCCAGCAGGCTGAAGGTCGCCTTGGCGGTATCGCCGGCCGTCGTCGCGTAATCGGCCTTGGCGACCGGGCCGTCGTTGACGGAGGCGACGGTCAGGTTGACGGTGGCGGTGCCGAAACTGGGCGGGTTGGCGTTGTTGGACACCGTGTAGGTGAAGGAATCCGTGCCGTTGTAGTTGGCGGTCGGCGTGTAGAGGATCTGGCCGTTGACCTGGGTATGGTCGAGCGTCAGGCCACTGGCGTTGCCGCCGTTGTCGACGTGGGAGGAGGCGGCGTTGAAGGGCACGCCGGCCTTGGCGGCGGTCAGGACAATCTGGCCGGTACCGGAACCAGGCGTGGCGGTAACGACCGAGCTGACCGTGAGGTCGGCCTTGATGGCGTTCAGGAAGGCGGTGGTGACGGCGGCCAGATTGGCCTCGCCGCCGGTCACGGTGTAAGTCACTGCCTTGCCGTTCACGGTAACGGTGTACTTGTCGCCGGCCTCGACGGCGCCGGAGAGGATCAGGGTGTCGATCTGCGGCAGGATCTTCACCGTGCCGTGGGCCGCCGCGCCGACCGAGGTGATGGAGGCGCCGGCCAGGGCATTGCCGTCGGCCCGCAGGTCGTTGGCCAGCGGCGAGACGGCGATCGTCGCGTCCTCGTTGACCGAGGCGGCGTCGTTGACCGCGTTGGGCACGGCGTTGGCGGCGTCCCGGGCGGTGGACAGGGCGGCTTCCTGGGTGGCCTTGGTCAGGTACTGC
This sequence comes from Magnetospirillum sp. WYHS-4, assembly GCA_039908345.1. Lineage (NCBI taxonomy): Bacteria > Pseudomonadati > Pseudomonadota > Alphaproteobacteria > Rhodospirillales > Rhodospirillaceae > Magnetospirillum > Magnetospirillum sp. WYHS-4. Next base: position 1,594 of record JAMOBD010000104.1, on the reverse strand, counting down.
TCGAAGCTGGCGGCGGCGCTGGTCGCCTGGGCTAGGGCTTGGGTGGAGACGAAGGCCTGGGCCTGGGCGGTGGCGGCCGCGTCGGCGGCCGTCTGCGCCTCCGCCACGGCATCGGCAGCCAGGGCGTTCGCCGCCGTCACCGAGGCGTCCTGCGCGGCGTTGTAATTGGCGGGAAGCAGGTCCGTGGCGTCCTGGCGGGCCGTCGAGGCGGCGTTGGTGGCCGCGGTGACGGCGCCCTGGACTGTGTTCGCCACGTCGGAGGCGAAGTCCAGGCCATCCCTGAGAGCCGCAAGCGCGCTGTCGAGACCGGTGGAAACCACTGTGACGGTGTTGTCGGCGGTCGCTCCGTGGTTGGCGGCGCTGGCCGATACCGTGAAGGTCCCGCCGACCGTCTTCGCGGTCAGGACGATCTCGCCGTCCGCGAAGCCGGCCGAGGCCGTCACTGCGCCGCTGACGGTACCGTTGGCGTTGATCGCCGCGACCAGGGCGTCGCGGGCACCGGCCGTGGTACCGACACCGCCGGGCACGTTGTAGGTGACGGGGGTGCCGTTGACGGTGACGGCATAGGTATCGCCGGTCTCGATCCTGCCGCCCAGGGTCAGGCGGGCTTCCTGGTTCGTGGCGTCCAACGCCGTGCCCAGCACCGTTACCACCGTGTCGATGGCGCTGGCGATGTCCGCGCCGGCCGTGGCCGTCGGGTTGGCGACGATGCCGGTGATGGTCGCCAGGGCATCGGTGGCGGCCGTGTGCGCGGCGTCGATCTGGCTGAAATAGGATTTGCCGGCCGCGAAGGCCTCCATCTTGTTCAAGGCCGTGTCGGCGATGGCCATGGCCGCCTTGGCGGTGGCCATGGCGTTCATCGCGTGGGAGATGGCCTGATCCCGCGAGTCCTCGGCGGCCTTGGCGGCGCCCTCGGCCTTGATGTCGGCAGAGGCGATCTCGGCCGTGTTGGCGGTGGTCTTGAGACCCACCATCTGCTCGACGCCGGCCGTGGCCAAGTCGTACTGGGCCTGGGCCTCGGCCAGCGACTTGTGGGCGTTGTCCACCTGCTGGCCGGCCGTCTTGATGTAGGCCTGCGCGTCGTCGACCGCGACCGAGGCCTTGGCGGCCAGGTCCTTGGCCACGCTGGAAGTGTTGGGGTCCGCGTTGATCGCGGCGATCTTGGCCTTGATGGCGGTCGCGGCGGCATCCGATGTCTGGGTCGCGTCCAGGGTGTTGGCGTCGGTGTCGCTGGCCTTGGCCTGGGCGGTCGCCGTGGCGGCGTTGGCTTCATCGGCGTGGCGGGAGCTTCGGTCGGCCCGTGACGGCCGCTGGCTCGCGGAGCGCGCGCGTCCTGGCGATATCCGCATGCTCTCGTCCGAGACCTGCCCTTACTGTGTGGCCGCCCGGCGCTGGCTGCAGGCCGAGGGCGTGCCCTTCAGCGAATGCTTCATCGAGCGGGATGCCGCATGTGCGGCCGACTACCAGGCGACGGGCGCCGCCGGCACACCGACCTTTGTCGTCCGCGGTCAGCGCATCCTTGGATTCGATCGTGCCCGGCTGATCGAGCCTGTCCTTGACCTCGTCCCACAGCGCGCCGCGGCGCAGCGCCTGC
>JAMOBD010000103.1 GCA_039908345.1 Magnetospirillum sp. WYHS-4 | reverse complement strand
CGTCAACCAGAGGTCGAGCGACGATTCGACGAGCAATTCGAGATCGCGTTCGTCGAGGGTCTTGCCCGTTACGGGGATGTAGGTTTCACCAGCGGTAAAGGTCGGATTCGCATGCGGAGTGTTGGCAAAGTATTCGCGACAGAGGCCGAGAATTTGCCCCCGAAGGTCGCCCAGGATTTCTTTGTTCATGAGGGGAATGAAATACATCATCGGCTGCACCATGCAACCGCTTTCTGGAAACGGGGCCCCTTTGACACCACCGGACAACCATGTCATCGATACGGCATGGTTAAAGCAGAATTTTGGCGCGGTAAACGCGTGCTCGTGACCGGTCACACGGGCTTTAAAGGTGGCTGGCTGGCTTTCTGGCTGAACGAAATGGGCGCGGAGGTTCACGGCCTCGCGCTCGAGCCGAACACGACGCCGAATCTCTTCGCGGCGCTCGGTCTCGAAACGCGTGTGCGCCACGCGGTCGTCGACATCGGCCTGGGCGGCTTCGGCGGCTCGGCCCTGACCGCCGACATCGCGGTCCCCAAGGACCGCGCCGAAGCCGAAATGGCCGGCGGCATTCCCGTCACCTACGTGCCGGCCCGCAACACGGTCTTTTTGTCCTTCGCGCTGGCCTGGGCCGAGGTGCTGGGCTGCTTCGACATCTTCATCGGTGTCAACGCGGTGGACTATTCGGGCTATCCCGACTGCCGGCCGGAATTCGTCGCCGCCTTCGAGCGCTTGGCCGACCTGGCCACCAGGGCGGGCGTCGAGGGCAGGGGAAATTTCCGCGTCCACACCCCACTTATCCAGTCGACCAAGGCGGAGATCATCCGCCGGGGCCTGGCCTTGGGAGTGGACTATGGACTCACCTCCACCTGCTACGATCCGGCGCCGGACGGCGCCGCCTGCGGCCACTGCGACGCCTGCCTGCTGCGGCTCAAGGGATTCCGCGAGGCCGGTTTGCCCGATCCCGTTCGTTATCGATGAGTCCCGCATGATCCGCTACACCGGGCTCCACCATCCGGCCTTCGTCACCGGCGACCTGGAAAGGACCGTCCGCTTCTGGCGCGACCTGCTGGGGCTGAAGCTGGTCTATACCTCGGGCCGCCAGGGCGACCGGCAGGCCTTCTTTTCCCTGGACGGCCGCGACACCTTCATCGTCTTCTTCGAATGGCCCCAGGTGGAACGCATCCCCTATCGCCGCCACGGCGAGCCGCGCCAGGGCCCCCACGTCTTCGACCACCTGGCCATCGCCGTCCGATCGGAAGCCGACCTGTGGGAACTGATGGCGCGGCTGGAAATCGCCCGCATGCCGGTTTCCGACGTCATCGACCACGGGTTCTGCCGTTCGCTCTACAGCTACGACCCCAACGGCCTGCCCATCGAGTTCCTGTGGCCCGATCCGGCGGTGGACCTGGCGGCGCGTCCGGTCTTCGCCGACCGCGACCCTTTGCCGGCCGCCGCCGAAGGCCCCCATCCCCGGCCGGGCTTCTGGCCGGAACCGGAACAGATTCCCGAAGAAGACCGCGTCGTCTTTCCCGGCGCCGGGCACGAGGACTTCCCGCGATGATCGTCGAACAGGTGCCGGTGCTGGCCGACAACTACGTCCATCTGGTGCACGATCCGGCGACGGGGGCCACGGCGGCGGTCGATCCGGCGGTGGCCGGGCCGGTGCTGGCGGCCCTGAAGCGCCTGGGCTGGCGGCTGACCCATATTCTTTGCACCCATCACCACGGCGACCACGTGGGCGGGGTGGCGGACCTGAAGGCGGCGACCGGGGCGCGGACGGTGGGAGCCCGCAAGGACGCCCATCGCCTGCCGCCCCTGGACGAGGCGGTGGGGGAAGGCGACCGCTTTCGCATCGGCGACCGGGAAGCCCTGGTCCTTGAGGTGCCGGGCCATACCCGTGGCCACGTCGCCTACTGGTTCGAGGGAGCGGGCCTGCTGTTTCCCGGCGATACGCTGTTCTCGCTCGGCTGCGGCCGGCTGTTCGAGGGCACGGCGGAAGAAATGTGGGATTCCCTGTGCCGGCTGCGCGCCCTGCCCGACGCCACGCTGATCTACCCCGCCCACGAATACACAAACGCCAACGCCGATTTCGCCCTGACCGTCGATCCCGGCAATCCGGACCTGATCCGGCGGGCCGGCGAGGTGCTGGCGCTCCGGGAAGCGGGGCGGTCCAGCCTGCCTTCCACCCTTGCCGCGGAAAAGGCCTGCAATCCCTTCCTGCGGGCGGCCGACGCGGCGGCCTTCGCCGACCTGCGCCGCCAGAAGGACGTCTTTTGAGGAGAACCCCATGAAGCTCCGCCATTCCCCCACCTCGCCCTTCGTCCGCAAGGTCCTGGTCACCGCCATCGAGACCGGCCTGCGGGGGCGCATCGAGATCGTGCCGGCCGACGTCTGGTCGGCGGGGACCGACATCGTCGAGGACAACCCCTTGGGCAAGGTGCCGGCCCTGGTGCTGGACGGCGGCGAGACGCTCTACGATTCGCCGGTGATCTGCGAATACCTGGACAGCCTGCACGACGGGGCGAAGCTGTTCCCGCCCGCCGGCGGGGCGCGCTGGACGGCCTTGCGCCGCCAGGCCCTGGCCGACGGATTGACCGATGCCGCGGTGCTGCGGCGGCTGGAGATCAAGCGCCCGCCGGAACTCCGGTCGGCGGCCTGGATCGACCGGCAGGCGGCGGCCATGGGCCGGGCCCTGGACGCGTTGGACGACGAAGCCGACCGGCTGGGCCAGGGGCCGACCATCGGCCATGTGGCCATCGCCTGCGCGCTGGGCTACCTGGACCTGCGCTTCGACGCCGACGGCTGGCGGCGGACGCGGCCGGCGCTGGCCGACTGGTACGACGTCTTTTCCCAGCGCCGGTCCATGACGGCGACGGTGCACCAGGAATGATACCGGACAGGCCGTGGCCAAGCGCGCGGATGCGCGCGCCCGGCGAGGGCCAAGATGAAGACACCGACAGGTGTATGACGCCCGAAGCCGTCGTCGCCCTGCTGGGGCTGCAGCCCCACCCCGAGGGCGGGCATTTCCGCGAGGTGTTCCGCGACGCCGCCTCGACGGCCATCTATTTCCTGCTGAAGGCGGGGGAACGGTCCCATTGGCACCGGGTGGACGCCGCCGAAGCCTGGCACCACTACGCGGGCGGGCCGCTGGAACTCATGGTGTCGCCCGACGGCCGGACGGCGATCCGCCAGGTGCTGGGCCAGGACCTGATGGCCGGCGAACGCCCCTTCGCCCTGGTGCCGCCCCTGGCCTGGCAGGCGGCGCGGCCCCTGGGCGGCTGGACCCTGGTCGGCTGCACCGTCGCCCCGCCCTTCCGCTTCGCCGGCTTCGAACTGGCCCCGCCGGGATGGGAACCCCGCTAGGCAACGACGCGAGCCGAAGGATCGGCCCTAGGCGCCGCAGCCGGCCTCTTTCATCCAGCCGCGAACCTGGGTTTCCGTCGGCTTGGCGCCCATCTCGGCGAACAGCGCCACGGCCTTCCGCCACAGGCCGCAAGCCTGGCCCAGGTCGCCGCGCGTTTGGTGGATCAGGCCCAGGTTGCCGTACTGTTTCGCCATGCCTTCCTTGCGGCCCAATTCCTCGTTCAGAGCCAGGGACTTGCGGTGGAACTCCTCCGCCCGGCCCAGGTCATACCGTTTCGCCTATAAACTGACTTTCTCTATCCATGGGTAGCTGGTAAGTGATTGGAGCCTGCCGGAATCTGCGGTGAGGTCATTCCATGCAGTACAGCATGCATCGACGATGGCGTCGTAGTCGTCGAGGAGGCGGTGGGACAGGAAGCGGTCGGGCAGGTGCAACCAGACTCGTTCGACCGGGTTCAACTCTGGAGAATAGGGCGGCAGCGGCACCAGGGTAATGCTGTCGGGGATGCGCAGGGCGTTGGCTCCATGTCACCCGGCCTGGTCGAGAACGAGCACGGCATGGGCGTCCGGCGCCAGACTGGCGCTGAACCCCTCCAGGAAGATCGACATGGCCTCGGTGGATATCGAGGGCATCACCAAGGTGAAGTCGTCGCCGGTGGCTGGCGCCCGCACCGTTCCTTGCACCCTCGCCCCTTGCGGGAGAGGGTGGCCGCGAAGCGGCCGGGTGAGGGGGGGGACACAATGACCGTCCCCGTCCAGCGCGCCCTGGCCGACCTTTACCTCCAGATGCTGGCGTCCCTGCTGCCGCCCGGCGACGGCAAGGCCGCAACCTATTTCCGGACAGTGGTTGGCCGCAGCAGGCCGGCGGCGAACTTCCCTCACCTTTCGCGCATGCTGTCGTGCCGGTAGCGTTTGATGGGGGACAGCAGGTATTCGATGATGCGGCGCTGGCCGGTCTTGACTTCGGCGCTGAGCCCCATGCCGGGCTGGAGGGCGACCTCCTTGCCGTCCACGGTCATGGTGGCGCGGGCGAGCGTCACCCGGGTGGGATAGACCAGGCCCAGCTTTTCGTCCTGCACCGAGTCCGGCGAGACGTGGCGGAGGGCGCCCGCGATGGTGCCGTAGCGGGTGAAGGGGTAGCTGTCGAGCTTGATTTCCGCCGCCTGGCCGTCACGCACGAAGCCGATGTCCTTGTTCAGCACCTGGACCTCGGCCTCCAGTTGGGCGTCGGCGGGGACGATCTTCATCAGTTCCTGGGCCGGGGTGACGACGCCGCCTTCCGTATGCACCACCAGCTTCAGCACCGTGCCGTCGACGGGCGCGACGAGGGTCTGTTGGCGGTTGCGTTCGCGCGCCTTCTTGAGTTCCTGCTCCAGGCTGGCGGTCTTGGTGCGCGCCTCGGCGAGGCGGGAGAGCGCGTCGCGCTGGAATTCGGCTTCCGATTGGGCGCGCCGGGCGCGGGCTGCGGCGGCGTTGGCCCGGGATTCGGCCAGTTTCCGCTTCTGCACCTCCAATTGGCCCTCGCGTTCGATCAGCTGTTCTTCCAGTTCGGTGAAGCTGAGCCGGGCGATCACCTGGGTGTCGGCCAGGCCGCGCTTGCCTTCGACGCGCTCGCGCACCTTGGGCAGCAGGCGGGAAAGGCGGCCGATCTCGGCCTCGATGGTGGCCGCCTCCGCCTCGATGCGCGCCTGCTCGCCGCCCAGCCCGGCCAGCCGGGCCCGGTGTTCCTTCCACTGGCTGGCGACCAGCCGGCGCATCTCGTCGGCCGCCTTGCCCGCCAAGCCCTCGGGCGCCACGAAGGCCTCCGCCGGATCGTCGGCCAGCAGGGCTTCCAGGCGGGCGACCTCCATGGCTTGGCCGGCGTGCTCGCGGGCCAGGCGCAGCGCGTCGGCTTCCGAGCCGGTGGGGTCCAGTTCCACCAGCACCTGGCCGCGCGCCACCTTCTCGCCTTCCCTGACGCGGATGCGGCGCACGACCCCGGTTTCCAGAGGCTGCACCATCTGCACCTGGACCGTCGGGATGACCTTGCCCTCGGCGATGGCGATGATGTCGATCTTGCCCAAGAGCGCCCAGGTGGCCGCGATGTTGAAGAAGACAATCACCGCCAGCGCCACGGCGCGGCCGGCCGGCGAGGCCGGGGTCTCGGTCACCTCCAGCACGGCGGGCAGGAATTCCAGCTCGTGGCCCTTGGCCTTGACCCCGGCCTTGGCGGCAGCCTCCTGCTCCCGCTCGGCACTCCAGGAGGCGCGGACCACGTCCCAGTGATGGGCGAGGGTGGCCAGGGCGGTCATGCCCAACTTGAACAGTGCCCGAGAAAAAGCTGTTCTGTAACAGACTGTTACGGAGTGGCACGGGTTTGTTAGCACTACATTCCGGGGTGGCGGGGTTTCAGGTGGGGGTTTCGTG
>JAMOBD010000102.1 GCA_039908345.1 Magnetospirillum sp. WYHS-4 | reverse complement strand
ACGGCGACGACTCCGACGACGGCCACCACGCCAACCACGGCGACGACACCGACGACGGCCACGACGCCGACCACGGCGACGACTCCGACCACGGCCACCACGCCGACGACGGCCACGACTCCGACGACGGCCACGACGCCGACCACGGCCACGACGCCGACTACGGCCACGACGCCGACCACGGCGACGACCCCGACCACGGCGACGACGCCGACCACGGCGACGACTCCGACGACGGCCACGACTCCGACGACGGCCACGACGCCGACCACGGCGACGACGCCGACCACGGCGACGACTCCGACGACGGCCACGACTCCGACGACGGCCACCACGCCGACCACGGCGACGACACCGACGACGGCCACCACGCCGACGACGGCGACGACCCCAACGACCCCGACGACGGCCACGACGCCGACTACGCCAGTCACCACTGAGCCGCCGACCACGGCGACGACTCCGACGACGGCCACCACGCCGACCACGGCCACCACTCCGACCACGGCCACCACTCCGACCACGGCGACGACTCCGACCACGGCCACGACTCCGGTTACGACCGAGCCGCCGTCGATCAATGCCGAGGATCAGGTCGTCGATGAGGACGATTTGACTCCGGACGGCACGGATCAGGGCGATCCAACTACCGTGACGCGCGATATCGATGTCGATTTCGGATCGGCCGGCAGTGGCACGGTCGAACTGCGGGTGCCGCAGACCTTGCGCGATCTCCATCTGACGTCGCAGGGCGAGGAGCTGGATTACGCGGTCTCCGAGGACGGCAAGACCATCACCGGCACGGCGCCGGACGGGCGCACCATCTTCACCATCGGTTTGGAGGAGACGGGCGGAGCCTACTCGTACCGCTTCCACCTGGAGGACACGCTGGATCATCCGCTCGGCAGCGGCGAGAACCGTCACGACTTGCCCTTCGAGGTGGTCGCTACCACCTCTGCCGGCCAAGTTCTCTCCGATGGCTTCCAGGTCGGTGTGATTGATGACGTGCCGAAGGCCTATTGCGACACCGATACGGTGCGCAGTGCGCTTGGTAGCATTACCCAGGGCAACGTGATCGACGGCCTGGACCTGGACAACAGCCCGGGTGCCGCCCTGGTCACCGATACGGAAGGTGCCGACCGCGAAGCCGTGCTAACGGCCGTCCGCTTCGGTAGCGAGACCGTCAGCTTCGACGATCCGGCCGACGTCCATGTGGACGACCAGGGCCGCCAGTATCTGGAGATCGACGGCGACCACGGCCGCTTGCACATCTACCAGGACGGCAGCTACGCCTACCAAGTCACCGATCCGGATCTGGGCGACGGTCTGGGCGATACCACCACCATCGACATCAACAACTATGCCCGCGGCGACCTGGGCTTCCATCTGAGCGCCCGTACCTTCGATGCGCAGGGCAACTATGTGGACGGCCAAGTCAACCACTACTCCGGCAGTTGGGGCACCGGTTTCGGCGTCGAGGGTAACAAGGGCGGCATCGCTATCGGTGTCGACGAGGAAACCGGCTATGTCCCGGCCTACGGCAAGTCCGAGCAGCTGATCGTCAACTTCGACGACGACGTGGCGCAGGCCCAGGTGACCCTGGATGTCTTCTTCAACAACACGGTCGACCAGCGCGTCGAGGTCGGTGTCATCACCGCCTATCGCGACGGCCAGGTCGTGGGCACCACCACCTTCGCCGGGCAGGATCGCAACGGCGACCTGACGGTCAATCTGGACTTCGACGCCCCCTTCGACCGCTTGGTCTTCGAGGGAATGCCCTATCAAGGCGGCCAGGGCGGCATCGCGTCCGACAGCAGCGATTTCCTGGTGCGGGCCATCACCTATACCGAGATCGAGCCCACGGAGTTGCTGGACAAGTTCCTCTACACCATCGCCGACTACGATGGCGACACTTCGACGGCCTGCCTCAAGGTCAAGCTGAACGACGAGGACGGCATCGCCAGCACCGTCGCCTTCATGGATCGCCAGGAGTACGAGGACAGCATCGTTCAGCCGAACGTCCAGACCGACGTCAACGCGGATGGCACCTACGGCGACTTGGCTAGCGGCATCACCGTCTCGGTCGGCGACGCCATCGACCTCACGGGCGTGACCGGCGACGACGCGGTGACCCGTATCGTCCTCGGCGACCTGCCGGAAGGTGCAACCCTCAGCCTGGACGGGGCCCTCCTTTCGGCGGGTACCGACGGCGCGTTCGAACTCGCCGGCAGCCAGTTGCAGACATTCCTGGCCGACCAGACCAGCCTCGTGCTTACCCTGCCGCAGCATGTGGACGGGGATGCGGCGCTGGCCGTCAACGTCACGGTCACCGATACCTCCAGCGGCGAAAGCCAGGTCTTCGGCGGCACGGTCGACGTGATCGTCGACGCGGTGGCCGACAAGCCCTACAACCTGGACGGCGCTGCCGCCCTGGAAACCGGGGCCGGATTCGATATCCCGGCCATGGCGCACGACATCTCCAACATCGTACTCTACCTGCAGGATGCCGACGGCGACTTCCTGAAGGTCAAGATCGACTCCTTCCCCGGCGGCGAACGCGACCCGAACAACCTGGATCTCGACGGCTTCGTGGCGGACCGCTACGCCGGCTACGAGATGGTTGCCCTGACGGTCAAGGCGGGCCAGAACCACCCGGACGGCTACGGTCCGGGCGAGGGCGAGCTGTTCATCGTCAAGCCGTCGCTCAGCGAGGGCGACCTACCGACCGCCGACCATGCCGACCAGACCCACCTTTATGGCGCGGTGGCGGCCGAACTGACCGACGGGACCTTCGGTGAGGGCGCCTCGACGGTAACCATCGACGTCACTGCCCACTTCGCCGACTTCCAGGATGGCTCCGAGACCCATTACATCCTGGTCGAGGTTCCGTCCGGCTGGTCGGCCCCGGCGGGTGTGGAACTGGTCAACGGTTCCGATCTGCCCGAGGTTACCGACGGCAAGACCTTTGCCCGCATCCAGGTGGACAATGCCACCATCGCGGCCGGCAACGGCACGGCGACGGTTGCGGTCGAACTGACGCCGCCGGCCGCCGTCGAGGTGGGGACCCATACCTTCCAGGTCTACGCGGAGGCCTATGAGACCAGCGTCTCCGACACCGAACTGACCTTGGCCAACAACCGCGCCTTCACGCCGGGCGTGGTCGAACTGACCATCACGGAACCGCCGACCACCGAGCCGCCGACCACCGAGCCGCCGACCACGGAACCGGCGACCACGGAGCCGCCGGTGCAGGGCGCCACCGACTTCACGCTCTATACCAACCAGTACGGCGGTTACGTCGGCGTGGACGACGTGTTCTTCAACGCCTACACCTTCGGCCAGGACGGCGAGTGGACCTTCGTGATGCCGTCCGCCAATCCGGGCCAGAACGCCTACGTCTGGAAAGCCAACGAGGCCATTCCGGAAAATCCGAACACCATGTTCCACAACGTGAACAACTACCCGGTGTTCGAAATCCAGAACAAGGGCGCCAACTGGCACGGCCAGTTCGACTACACCATGCAGAAGGCCGACGGGACGCAGGATAGCGCCACCGTGGACTTCAATGAGCTCGAGCACGGCACCGTCAACGGCTATAAGATGCTGGATATTACCAGGCTCGCCGGTTACGACGCCGATGAGACTTACAATCTGGCCGGATGCTTCCAGAACGACCACATCATCGGTGGCGGCGGCGACGATATCATCTTCACCGGCTACGGCACCTACCACGACATCGCCGATGGCGGCGCCGGCAACGATATCATCGATGGCGGCGACAACAACATCAACACCATGTACGGCGGCACCGGCGACGACACCATCTTCGCTGGCGGCAACACCGATACCGTCTACGGCGGCGAAGGCAATGACAAGATCGACGCCGGCACCGGAAACGACACCGTCTACGGTGATGCAGGCGACGACAGCATCGTCGGTGGCGACGGGTCCGACAAGCTCTATGGCGGCACCGGCGACGATACCGTCGACGCCGGGACCGGCAGCGACAGCGCTTGGGGCGGTGATGGCGCCGACGTCCTGCGGGGCGGTGAAGGCAACGACAAGCTCTATGGCGATGCCGGCGGCGACACCCTCTACGACGATGCCGGCAAGGACACCGTCTATGGCGGTACGGGCGACGATACCCTGGTCGCCGGGGCCGGCAACGACAAGCTCTACGGCGAAGACGGCAGCGACGTGTTTGTCTTCGGTAGCGGCGACGGCACCGACATCGCTAGCGGTGGCACCGGCTGGACCGATACCATCCATCTGGAAGACGTTACCGGCGGTCCGGGCGGCGATGCGGGTTGGACGCTGGACGTCCAGGGCACCGTGCAGATTACCCAGACCGAGGATGGCTTGGTGTTCGGCAGCGAGGCTTCCGGTACCATCCGCCTGGACGACGGCAGCGAATTGACCTTCCAGGGCATCGAAAAGATCGAGTGGTAGGTTCCGAAGAAGGTACCCTAGAATCTGGCCGCCGGTCCTCGGGATCGGTGGCCTTTTTCTTGGCCGGTCGACAGTCAGGAGTTCTTGCGGCCGCGAGCGGTCTCGTAGAGAGCGACGGCGGCGGCGTTGGACAGGTTGAGGCTTTCCACCGCGCCCGACATGGGGATGCGGGCCAGCAGATCGCAGGACTCGCGCACCAGACGGCGCAGTCCGCCGCCCTCCGAACCCAGAACCAGGGCGACGCGGCCCGTCAGGTCGGCCTCGGCCAAAGAGCCCGGTGCACGGGCATCCAGGCCGACGCACCAGAAGCCGTTCGCCTTGAGTTCGTCCATGGCGCGGACCAGATTGGTCGCTTGCACCAGAGGCACCCGTTCCAGAGCGCCCGACGCGGCTTTGGCCAGGGCCGCGGTTTCATCGGGAGCGTGGCGGCTCTGGACGATCACGGCTCGCGCACCGAAGGCGGCGGCGGAACGCAGCACGGCGCCCACGTTGCGGGGATCGGTCGCCTGGTCGAGAACCACGGCCACACCGCCGGCCCCGTCGGCAAGCCCCTCCCAGGCGGCATCGACGCCGGTCTCAGGCAGCGGGGAGACGAGAAGCACGACGCCTTGGTGGACGGCACCCGGCGGCAGCAGGGCCTCAAGTTCGGGACGGGCACAGGTTTCCGCCGCTGGCCTCGGCACCATGGCCCGGGCCCCCGCGGCCGCAAGCCGGTCGAGGACCTCGTCGCCCGCCGCCTGGGCGACCAGAAGTCGGTGGCAGGGCCGCGCCGGATTGGCCAGCGCCGCCTCCACCGCGTGCATACCGTAGATCCAAAGCCTGCCGCCACCGGCCGGCGGCGGCAGGGGACGCCCGGAACGCCGGGGCGAATGGGCAGGGCGAGGGGGGGGGCGTCGGCTCATGCGGCCATCTCCGTACGGGGGTCGGCAACTGGACAACCGCCAGGGTGCCCCCTTCCGGGAATTCGTCAAGCCAAAATGCCGGGTAGGCCAGCCAATGGCCCAATCATCCTTGCCTCCTGGCTCCCGTCAGCCTGCACGGATTGGGACCCGGCCCATCATGTCGCCCATCGGCCGGGCCCGCCTGCCGTCCGTTGGGGCGATTTCAGGTTGACAATGGCAGGGAAATCTCCATATTCCGGTCCTTCCAATTCGCCCGGCATGCCGGGCCCGCGAACCGTTTCGGAGGGGTGCCCGAGCGGCTAAAGGGGACGGACTGTAAATCCGTTGGCGTACGCCTACGCTGGTTCGAATCCAGCCCCCTCCACCAATACGGCTTCGCGGGCGTCATGTACGGGGTGGGTGTGGAAGGTTTGCGGGTGTAGCTCAATGGTAGAGCAGAAGCCTTCCAAGCTTACGACGGGGGTTCGATTCCCCTCACCCGCTCCAAATTCTTAGGGTCGTCCGGCCTCGGTTCGAGGGGGATAGAGGTTCAGGTTTTCGGAAGAAAGAGCGGGCCATGGCTAAGGAAAAGTTCGAACGGAACAAGCCGCATTGCAACGTGGGTACGATCGGGCACGTTGACCACGGCAAGACGTCCCTGACGGCGGCCATCACGAAGGTGCTGGCGGAGACGG
>JAMOBD010000101.1 GCA_039908345.1 Magnetospirillum sp. WYHS-4 | reverse complement strand
CGCCAGACGGGCGGGCGGCGGAGACAGGCGCCGCACAGGGCCCCGTCCCCCACGTCGTGCTCGAAAGGCAGGCCGCAGGCGGCGCAATGGGGCGGGGCCAGCACCTCGAGGGTCGCCCAGCAGGCGGGACAGAGGATACCCCCTTCCCCCACCGGGGTGCCGCAGCAATGGCAAAGGGGCGGCAATAGCAGGTCGAGCGCCCGCCGGGCGCCCTGCGCCAGGATGCCGCCGTGCAAAAGACTGCCGTTCCGTGCCATAAGAGGAGAATGTCGGAAAGCATGACGGTCTTCAATCGCCGCGTCTTGCGGCTGCATCGCGACCGGGCCGCCCTGCGGCCGGGCGATGGCGATTTCCTGTTCCGCGAGGTGGCGGAACGGCTGGCCGACCGCCTGGACGACGTCAAGCGACGCTTTCCCGTCGCCCTCGATCTCGGCTGCCGGGACGGCCTTCTGGGCCGGATGCTGGACGGGCGCGGCGGAATCGAGCGCCTGGTGCGTTGCGACCTGTCGCCCCGCATGGCCGGCCAGGCGGGGCCGCTGGCCCTGGCCGCCGACGAGGAGTTTTTGCCCTTCGCCGAGGCCAGCTTCGATCTGGTGCTGGGCAACCTGACCCTGCATTGGGTCAACGACCTGCCGGGCGCCCTGGTGCAGATCCGGCGCATCTTGAAGCCCGATGGCCTGTTCCTCGCCTCCCTGCTGGGCGGCGAGACCCTGAAGGAACTGCGCCAGGCCTTCCTTGCCGCGGAAATGGCGGAAGAAGGCGGGGCGGGTCCCCGCGTCTCGCCCTTCGCCGACCTGAAGGACGCCGGCAACCTGCTGGTTCGTGCGGGGTTCGCCGGGGCGGTGGCGGATGCCGACCGGCTGACGGTGTCCTACGGCGATCCCTTCCGCCTGATGGCCGATCTGCGGGCCATGGGGGAGTCGAATGCCGTGCTCGAACGACGGATAGGCTTCACCCGCCGCGCCACCCTGGCGGGCGCCGCCGCCCGCTACGCCGAAGACTTCGGCGGCGCGGACGGGCGGCTGCCCGCCACCTTCGAGGTGCTGTTCCTCACCGGCTGGTCGCCTATTGCTCCCTGAGCAGGCGGACGGTGGGGGCCAGGGACTTGATGAACAGGTCCATGCCCCACTGGCTCTTGGAGTGGGAGGCATCCAGCAGGTTGCGATAGCCCAGGTCGAGGCGCTGCCGTTCCAGGGCGGTTTCCTCGTCGCCCTTGCGGTAGAGGCCGCTCAGCACGGCCTCGCCCGAACTGCTGTCGGCCATGCCGAGCGCGCCCATGTTGGCCCGCTGGCTGGCCGACGCCTGTTTCAACTGGATCTGGCGCCGCCGTTCCCGGTCGGCCTGCTGGGCGTACTGTTGCTGCAGTTCCATGTTGCGCTGCTGGGCCGCCTGGTATTCGGCATAGCCCTGCTGCTGGTACTGCATGGCGTTGTTGAGCCCGGAAAGCCCGGCGCTCAACAGGGTGCTCCAACCGGAGGGGATCGCCAGCCCCCCGCCAATGGTATTCAGGCCTGAAACGCCGAAGCCCAATCCGGCAAAAAGATGCGGGGCAGCGAGGCTGATGGCGATGGGGGCGGCGACGCGTACGAATCCACCCATGATCTGTCTCCTTTCGATGGTTGCGATGACGAATTCAGGCCTAGTGGCGCGCTTCACCTTAAGTGAAGGGCGCCACCCAGCCCGAGCGGCGTTTGAGCCAGCCGGAGCCGGAGGCGAAGGCCTCGCGTCTTATCTAGTGGCACCCGTCGTTTTAGATGACGGGTGCCACTAGTCGGGCCAGAGGTTTCGGGCGAAGGATCGGGCGAAGTCGTCGGGATCGTTCCGCCCGGCCACCTGGGCGAAGGCTTCCGTGGTCCTGGGGCCGATCCAGCCGTCCTCCTTCAGGGGCGTCCAGCCGGCCCCGTCCGCCGCCTTGGGACCCAGGCCGTTCAGGGTCTTTTGCAGCGCGAGGCCCGGTTGGGGATGCAGGCCGGCGAAGGCGGTTTCCGTCTCCCCTTCCAGGTCGGCGGGCCGGCCCCGCCGCAAGGTGTCGCGGAAGCGCCCGACGGCCAGGGCCCGTTCCACCGGCGTGGTGCCCCCTTCCACCAGGGTCCGCTTCAGTCCGCTCCGGGTCTGGGGACCCAGGATGCCGTCCTCGTCCAGGCCCGCCCCGCCCAGCAGGTTGAGCCCGCCCTGCAGGGCGCGGACGGTTCCGGGCAGGGCCTTGGGATCGGGACCCGTGGCTTCCGCCAGCTTCCTGCCCACATGAAGAAGCCCCTCGTCGAGGGGCTTGCCGTCCGCGGTCAGAAGGGGCTTGGGGCTCCGGGGGATCGGCACCTGGGGCCGCGGCTCCCGGGGCCGGCCCGTCTCGTCCTGGGGAAAGGGCGCGTCGCCGTAGATGCGCGCATACCAGTCCGCCGCCAGCCCGCCCAGGATCTCGCGGCGCGGGTCGCGGTCGGGCAGGCCCATGTAAAGCCCGGTGACCTGGCGCGCCTCGTCCCGCGTCCAGTCGGCGACCGGCTTCAGGGCCACGTCGTCGCCCGGATGGTCGCCTGCCAGAAGCTCCTCGCGGAGCTTCGAAAAGCTGCCGGCAGGGGCCGGCAGGCGGGGCCGCAGGGCTTCGATCTCCTTGGTGATCGCCCCCTTCACGTCGCCGGAATCGGGGCGCTGGAAGTAGGCCGTCACCAGCCGGTGCCGCAAGGGGCCGCTCGGGCTGTCGTCGCGCCCGTAGTCGCGATGCACCATGGCCCGCGCCGCATCCTCCGCCGTCCAGTCCTCCACCCTCTTGGCGAGCGGGTCCGCCGGACCCGGCGACCAGTCCCCAAGGTCGGCTTCGGGGGATTTCGGGGCTTCCTTGCCGGTTTCCCTTTCGCCCTCGCCGCGCCCTTCCGGCTCGCGGCGGGGATTGAGGTACTTTTCCCGCAGCGCCGCCGCCGGATCGGCCGGCCGGTCGTTGATGCCGGACCCGCCGGCATCGTCGGGCGGGGTCCCGGTCCGCTCGATCAGCACGTTGGCGGCGGGACCGCCCTGGGCGAGCTGCTCGGGGGTGAACCTGGCCGGCAGGTCGGCGGTGTCGACGCCGGCCTGCCGCAGGCCGTCGACCACGTATTCGACGCAGTTTTCCGCCGTCACGTGGTACATGCCGGGAGACTTCTCCTTCCCATCCGCATACCGGTTGAGTTTGTCGAACTGGTCCTTGGTCAGGGGAAGGGGTTGGGAGGGGTTGGTGAGTTTTCGGCCGATGTCATTAGCGTCATCAGGTCTGGCAGCGTTGCCCCGTCCGTAGATACTCTTCAGCGGCCCTGCGGGGCCGAAACCGATTACCCGGGACTCGCCGTCCGGGCCCTTGATTTCGGCGGCTAGGTGGCCGGGAAATCCGCTTTTCCACAGGTGAAGCGTCACCGAATAGTCGCTCATGTCGATCTCCTTGCTGTTGGACAAAAGAAAAGGGCCGGGAAAATCCCGGCCCGCTGGTCGCGCCGAAGGCCGAAGGCCCCGGCAGTTTCGTCAAGCCCACTACCGCGCGGGCTTGGTGAAGGTCTTGACGTGCTTCTCGCCCTCGAAGAGCTGGAGAGTCACTTCGCCCGGATACTCGTCCGGATGGGTGTCGCATTTTGCCCGGTACCACAGGCCGATATACCAATCCCCATCTGACGCTCGAACCTCCGGATTCGCCCGGACATCGTCCGGCGAAGGCAGGTATTTGCAGGGATGGGCCATGGAATCGAGCACCCGGTCCAGACGGTCCGGCTCCTGCAGCAGGTAGGCCGCCCCTTCCAGGCTGACGCAGTCTCTGGACAGGGAAAGGCGGCATTGGGTGTATTCATGGCCGATCTGGATGCAGGCCCAATAAGGTGCCACCTTTCCCATGAACCCCGCGAACGGACTCACACAGGTCGGCCGGTCGAAGCCGGGCCGCTGCGTCGCCCTTCGGATATCGAATCCGTCCTCGGCCAGAAGCGTGCCCGAGGCAATACTTCCCGCAATGGAATGGGCGTAGAAGGGAGGGGGGCCGAGGGCGCAGCCCGCCAGGCCCAATACCCCCGCCAATCCCAACGCCGCCATCGTTCCCTTCGCCATGCGAGCCTCGTTCCATGAGAGTGGCCGACCTTCACCTTACCCCGGTGAGGAGCGGTTGGGAACTTGGGACGCGGGGGAGCCTTCGGGCTCCCCCGCACCCTTCCCCGGTTCAGGCGACGATGCCGAGTTCCCGCGCCAACTGGCGCACCAAACGGTCGGAACCGGCCTTACCGACTACCAAGTCGACCGTCTCGCCCAGGCTGTCGTGGGGCCGGCCGTCCTCGGGGACCGGCGTCCATTCGCCCTCGCCCAGGGCTTCCGCGCCCACCTCGTTGAGCGCCCGCTGAAGCGCCTCGACCTCCGGACGGGGGCCGTTGCCGGCCTTGCCGAACAGGCCGGCCAACGACTTCTCCATGGCCTGGGACAGGCCGCCGGCCGCCCCCAGCCCGCCATGCTTCACCAGGTCGCGGAAGCGGGCGAGCGCCATGCCCTCCTCGAGGCGGCCGACGCCCTGGGCGGCGAGGGCTTGGCGGAGCGCCCGCCGGGTCTGCGGTCCCACCACGCCGTCGACGGCGATCTCGGTGCCGAAGGCGGGACGGTAGGGCCGGTCGGTGCGGGCGGCCTCCTCGGCCTCTTGTTCCGCCTGCAGCGAGGCGATCAGGTTGATCCCCGCCTGCAGGGTCCGGACGGCCCCCGGCAGGTTCTCGTCCTTGCCGCCGGCTTCCCCGACCACCCGGCGGCCGATGCGGCGCAGTCCATCGGCCAACGGCCGGCGATCGGCACCGACGGCGGGCGTGGGCGACTTGGGGATGGCGGTCCGCGGCTTGGCCTCGATCATCCGCCCGTAGGCGTCGAACTTGGCCGGATCCTCCCCGTAGACCTGATTGTACCAGGCGGTTTCCCGCTCTTCCAACTGCCGGCTGCGGGGATCGTTGGTCTGCAGGCGCATGCGGCGGTCGGTCACCTGGCGCGCCTCGTCCTCGGTCCAGGCATGGACCGGCTTCAAGGCGATCTCGTCGACCGGATCGTCGACCTTCATGAACTCGTCGCGGAATTTCTCCAAGCCGCTGGCCGGGCGCTTCAATTCTTCGGGGCGCATGCCGCCCTGGGCGGACATGACATCGACAACCGCGTTGCCCGGTTCGTCGGCATGGAGTTCGAAGTACCGCGCCACCTTGTCGGCACGGGTCCTGCCGGTCGCCGAGCCGGTCCGGAAGTAGTCCGGATGGGACATGACGGCGGCGGCATCCTCGGGAGTCCAGGTGGAAACGTCGCGATCCAAGGGATCGGCGGCGGCCGGCTTGGCGAAGGGGTCGCTTTCCTGCGCCTTCCGTTCCTCGGGCCCGGCCTGGGCGGGCGGCGCGGGCGGGGTCTCTTCCTTGGGGGAAGGGGCCGCCGCGATGCGCTGGCGGACGAGGCGCCGGACCTCGTCCCAACTGCCTGCGCGACCGCCGATCTCGATGCCGGCGGCGGTGAGCCTTTCGCCGTTCGGATCGTCGCCGTTCAGGAAGGCATGGCCTTCGGCGAACAGGCGGGCGGCCTGGGGTCCCCAGCGGCGGGCGATCTCGCCGGCCGCGAGGAGATGGCGGAAGGCGGCCAGGGCGCCGCCCTCCCGGTCGGACAAGCCGGAATGCCGGGCTTCGGCATCGGCCCTGTCGATCACGTCGTCAAGGCCGTCGAAGCGGGCGAAGATGCTCTGCATCGCTTCCTGCAGCCGGCGATTCTTCTGGGTATCGGACATTGGTATCTCCTGTTGTCGATGATGACGAAAAAAGCCGCCTCCTTCCGGGGGCGGCCGACGCTCCGTCGCCGGCTTCGTCGGTCCCGGCGGCGAATGGGAATCGTACCGGCCAACACTCGATCCGGCTCGTTGGCCGGTATCGAGCGGCCATTGCGGCCGCGGCGAAGGCCGGTTGGCATCAGGCCTAGTGGCGCGCTTCACCTTAAGTGAAGGGCGCCACCCAGCCCGAGCGGCGTTTGGCGTTGTTGGCCTTGTCCATCGCTTCGTCCTTGTCGGTCTGCTCATTGCGCCACTTGTTCATCGTCTCGTGGCCGTCGGAAAGCAGCTTGGCAGCCATAGGTCCCATCCGGCGGGCGATTTCCGCCGTGATGAGGATATGCTTGTAGGCATTGCCCGGTCCGCCGTCGTCGGCAGGCAGGCCGGAACTCCGGGTCTCGTGGTGGGCCGCCTGCACGGCATCCTCCAGGCCGCCGATTTGGAAGGCGCGCTCTTCCAGCCAGCGTAACGCGCGCGTAGTGATGGTGTCAGACCCAACTTGAACAGTGGAGGGGCGTTTTGGGAGAGGCCCCTATTGAAAATATTGGGTTTTTTGGCCTGAAATCCGGACCTGGCGAAAAATGTAGTGGAACATTTTCTCTGTCG
>JAMOBD010000100.1 GCA_039908345.1 Magnetospirillum sp. WYHS-4 | reverse complement strand
GGCCCGCGTCGCGCCACATGACCCGGAGCGCCCGCCCCGGCCGGGCGGTCGGCACGAAAGCCGCCGCCAGGGCGACGAACAGGCCGGCCAGGCGGGCCGGGATCAGGTTCAAGACGTCGTCCAGGCGGGCCGCCGTCATGCCGAAGGCCCTGTAACGCGGTGTGCGGTGGCCGATCATGCTGTCCAGGGTGTTGGCCGCCTTGTAGGCCAGCAGGCCCGGAAGGCCGGCCACCAGATACCAGAAGACCGGCGCCACCACGGCGTCGCTGAAGTTCTCGGCCAAGGATTCGATGGCGGCGCGCGCCACCCCGTGTTCGTCAAGCTGCGCCGGATCGCGGCCCACGATATGGCCCACCGCCGCCCGCGCCGGCTCCAGCCCTTCGGTCGCCAGGGCGAGGCCCACGTCGCGCACCCGGTCGTAGAGTTCCCGCTGGGCCAGCAACAGGATCAACAACAGGGTCTCCAGAATCCAGCCGAAAGCGTGATGCAGGGTCAGCCAGGCCACTGCCATGCCCACCGCCAAGCTGGCGCCCACCACGACCAGGACGGAGGCCGATCCGGACCACGGGATGGGGAAGCTTCCGCAGCAGCCAGCCGCCTTCGCCCAGGCCGGCATCGAGGGCCAAGGCGAGCAGCAGCAGGATCAAGGGGTCGAGGTGGCCAGGGCCGCCCAGCAGATCGAGAACCAGCATGGACGGCAGTCTGGCGGGGCGGACCGGGACCGGTCAATGGGAATTGGTTGCAAAGCCTCGTTTGCGCTGGGTAAAGGGTTGATATATAAGGGGACGGGAAGGGAGCGACGATACCCATGTCGCCTGAGTTGATCATTCTCGTGGGTTTCATCGCCGTGATCTCTGTGGTCGCGGCGCTGATCGGCACTTTCGTCGGCATCCGCATGACGCGGCGGGTGGCGGGCGAGCGCGAACCGCGCCAGGCTCCGCCGCCACCACCACCGCCACCACCTCCTCCTCCGGTTCCGCCACCGCCCGTGCCCAGGGCTCCGTCGATCGACGGCCCTTCCGCGGAAGCCATCGCTCTCAAGGCTTACCAGTCCCTGCTGGAGGCCAAGGGCATCCCCGCCAAGGACCAGGACACCCAGGCCCGCGACTTCGCCAAGCAGTTCGGCGCCCTGCTGGCCAAGCTGGATGGGATATCCACCCAGGACACGACCCTCGACACCTTGCTGGGGGACGCGCGCCATGCCCTGGGCGAGGGAGCCTTCGCCAAGGCCGGGGAACTCCTGAACAAGGTGGGCGAGCAAGGCGGGCAGAACGGCCGCGACCTTTACCGCACCGCGACGCGCTACCTGGAAGCCGCCGCCGCGGCCAAGGTGGTGGCCGGCGACCTGGAATTCGCCCAGATGAACTTCGCCGCCGCCGCCCGCGATTACCGGGCAGCCCTGGATGCCTTGCCGCCGGGCAGCGACGAGGTGCTCGCCGAGTACCTCAACAAGCACGGCACTGCCGCCTACCAAGCCGGCAACCTCTTGGAGGCCACCGATTCCTTCGAGAAGGCGGTGAAGGTCCTGGAACGCATCCTGGGGGCCGAGCATCCGGACGTGGCCACCGCCGTCAACAACCTGGCCCTGCTCTATTATTCGCAAGGCAATTTCGCGGCGGCCGAACCGCTCTACCGGCGGGCCCTGGAAATCGACGAGAAGGTCCTGGGGCCGGAGCACGCGGGCGTCGCCACCGACCTCAACAACCTGGCCCTGCTCTACAAGAAGCAGGGCAACCTGGAAGCCGCCGAACCCCTCTTGCGCCGCGCGCTCGCCATCAAGGAGCGCCTGTTCGACCCCGGCCATCCCAGCCTGAACACCGGCCTCAAGAACTACGCCTCGGTGCTGCGGGCGCTGGATCGGGTGGCGGAGGCCAAGACCTACGAGGAACGCGCCGCCGCCCTGCCGCCCAAGAGGACGGGCTGATTATGGCCGGAGCCGGCCGTCCGGCCCCACCAGTTCCACTTTCACGATGTCGTTCTCGTAACTGACCGGATCGCGATGGCCGCGCCCCAGGGTCAGGAAGACCGTATCTTCCGGAAACACCATCGCATGATCCAGCATGGGCGGGGTAAAGACCATCTGGCCCGCCCGCAACACCAGGCTTTCCGGCGCCCGCGCGCTGCCGGTCGGACGGTGCCAGTACTCGATCCGGCCCGAGAGCACGTAGCAATAGTGCCAGTCGGTCCGGTGATAGTGGTTGGCCCGCACCGCGCCCGCCTTCGATGCGATGACCACCACGCTGCCCAGGCCGCGGTCCAGGACCGGCTGGATGCTGCCTCGTTCGTCGACGAAGGGGGTGGCCGGACTCAGGAGACGGTCGTGGGGCGGCCAATCGGCGGCGTTTTCGGAAAGCACTGGAATCCTCCTTCGGGGTTGATGTATGACGATTACGATGATTCGTCATACTTTGGCAACGGCCTTTCCCAAAACGCGGAAGGCTGTATAGTTCACCCCGCCCGGAGGCATCGACCAGGCGTTCCGCCCCGAAGGCATGGACCAGGGATACCCGAATGGAATCGTTTCCCGCCGTGATGATCTGCGGCCACGGCAGCCGCGACCCCGAAGCCATTGCCGAATTCGACCGGCTGGCGATCCACTTGCGGGCCCGTCTGCCCGGCCGCGATGTGGAAAGCGGCTTTCTGGAATTCGCCCGTCCGGTGATCCGGGACGGCCTGGAAGCCTTGAAGGCGCGGGGCGCCAGAAGCATCGTGGCGATTCCCGGCATGTTGTTCGCCGCCGGACACGTCAAGAACGACCTGCCGTCCGAGATCAACGAATTCGCCCGCGCCAACCCGGACATCGCCATGACGTTCGGCCGCGAGTTGGCGGTGGAAGCCCGGCTGTTGGAAGCCGCCGCCCAGCGCATCGCGGAAGCCGAAGCCGCCTCGCCCCATGCCGTGGGACGCAAGGACAGTCTGCTATTGGTGGTGGGGCGGGGCACCAACGATCCGGACGCCAATTCCAACGTCGCCAAGGTGGCGCGCATGCTGTGGGAAGGCATGGGCTTCGGCTGGTGCGAGACCGCTTACAGCGGCGTCGCCTATCCTTTGGTGGACGCGGCCCTGGAACGCGCGGTGCGCCTGGGGTTCCGGCGCATCGTGGTCTTCCCCTACTTCCTGTTCACCGGCATCCTGGTCAAGCGCATCCATGCCTGGACCGACGAAGCCGCCGCCCGCCATCCCGCCATCGAGTTCCTCAAGGCTCCCTACCTGAACGATCATCCCAAGGTGATCGACTGCTTCGTCGAACGCATCGACGAGGCCCTGGCCGGCGCCAATGCCATGAACTGCGCGCTCTGCAAGTACCGGGAACGAATCCTGGGGCGCGAGGACGAGGTCGGCACCCCCCAGGCGGGCCATCATCACCATGTGCGCGGCATCGGCACCGACGATCTTCACCACCATCATCATGGTCATCCTCATCCGGCGTTCAAGGTCGCCATGGGCAAGCTGGGCTAGGCCATGGCCTTGTTCGACGCCTATGCCATGGTGGATTGGAGCGCCGCGGCCAGGCCGAGGCGAGGCAGGAACAGCATTTGGATCGGCCTCCTGGAACGGGACCGGGGGGACCTTCTGTTCGACAATCCGCCAACCCGCCGGGACGCCACCGCCTGGCTGGCGGATCGCCTAGGCGATCTGGCGGCGCGGGGACGGCGGGTGCTTTGCGGCTTCGACTTCGCCTTCGGCTACCCGCAAGGCTTCGCCGCCCGCCTCGACGCCGCGAAGCCAGATTGGTCCGGCGTCTGGCGCCGCTTGGCGGTGGGGGCTCGCGAGCATGGCGAGGACCGCTTCGCCCTCGCCGATGCCTTCAACCGCGACCTGGGCCCCCTTTTCTGGGGCCATCCGCATGGCCGGGCCTATGCCCATCTGCCGGCGACGAAGCCCGGCGGCACCGCCGGACCGGCCGAATTCCGGCTGTGCGAACGCCAGGCCGCAAGAGCCAAGTCGGTCTGGCAACTGAACGGGGCGGGCTGCGTCGGCGGCCAGACCCTGACCGGCATTCCCTGCCTTCGCGACCTGCGCCACTGGCCGGGTTTGGAGGACCTGGCCCGCGTCTGGCCCTTCGAGACCGGCCTTCGAGTCCCCGACGCGTCCGCGCAAATCGTCTTTGCCGAGGTCTATCCGTCCCTCGTCGCCCGGGGCCGGTCCGACCGCGAACAGGTGGCGGCCTTGGCTCGCCATTTCGCCGACCTGGACGCCGGGGACGCCCTGGCGCCCCTGTTCGCCCCCGCCCTTTCGGAAGACGAACGTCGGATCGTCGAGGGCGAGGAAGGATGGATTCTGGGGGCGGGCCCCCCTTCCCTGGACTACATCCGCGACCCTGCCGAAATTTACCGCCAATCCTTCCGGCGGGTGCGCGCCGCCGCCGACTTTTCCGCCATCCCCAAGGATCTGCGGGCCCTGGCGGAACGGCTGGTCCATACGGCGGGCGATCCCACCCTGGTCCCCGGCCTGGCCTTCGGCCATGGGGCGGGGCGGGCGGGGCGGAAGGCCCTGGCCGCCGGCGCGCCCATCCTTTGCGACGTGGAGATGGTCGCCCATGGCATTACCCGGTCCCGCCTGCCGGCCGGCAACGAGGTGATTTGCCTGCTGAACGCCCCCGGCGTCCGCGCGACCGCCCAGGCCCGACAGGTCACCCGCAGCATGGCGGCCGTCGATCTTTGGCTGCCCCGGCTGGAAGGGGCGGTCGTCGCCATCGGCAACGCCCCCACCGCGCTGTTCCGCCTGCTGGAGCTGTTGCGGGACGGGGCGCCCCGGCCGGCGCTGATCCTGGGGTTTCCCGTCGGCTTCGTCGGCGCCGCCGAATCGAAGGAAGCCCTGATGCGGCTGGCCCATGGCATTCCCTATGTCACCCTCGCCGGCCGGCGGGGCGGCAGCGCCTTGGCCGCCGCCGCCGTCAACGCCTTGTGCGGAGACGCGCCATGAGCCATCCCTGGATCGTGGTCGTGGGCATCGGCGAGGACGGTCTGGAAGGCCTGACGCCGGCCGCCCGCGTCCTGGTGGAAAAGGCCGAACTGCTGGTCGGCGGCGAGCGCCACCAGGCCTTCGTAGCCGAAACCTCCGCCGTCCGCCTGACCTGGAAGGACGGCCTGGATGCCGCCATGGCGGAAATGGAGAAATGGCGCGGCCGGCGAGTGGTGGTGCTGGCCTCCGGCGATCCCATGTGCTTCGGCGCCGGGGTCAACCTGCAACGGCGTTTCGGGTCCGACGATCTAGCGGTCCTGCCGGTGCCCGGCTCGCTGGCCTTGGCTTGCGCCCGCATGCTGTGGTCGGAACCGGACGTGGAGATGGTGACTCTGCACGGCCGGCCCATGGACTCCTTCCGCCTGCATGTCGCCCCCGGCGCCCGGCTGGTGGTGCTTTCCCAGGACGGCGAGACGCCGGCCAAGGTAGCGGCCATGCTAGTCGATATGGGCTACGGTCCCAGCCGCCTTGCCGTGCTCGAACACATGGGCGGGCCCAGGGAAGGGCGTGTCGACGGCCTGGCCCGGGACTGGCGCCATCTTCGCTGCGCCGATCTCAACGCCATCGCCGTCGAATGCCTTCCCGGCCCCGCAGCCATGCGGCGCCCGCGCGTTCCCGGCCTGCCCGACGAGGCTTACGTCTCCGACGGCCAACTGACCAAACGGGAAGTGCGCGCCGTCACCCTTGCCGCCCTCGCACCCTTGCCCGGCGAACTGCTGTGGGACCTGGGGGCGGGTTCCGGTTCCGTCGCCATCGAATGGCTGCGCGCCGCCCCGCGTACCCAGGCGGTGGCGGTGGAAGGCCGGCCCGACCGCTGCGCCGCCATCGCGCTGAATGCGGCCCGCCTTGGGGTTCCCAGGCTCAAGGTGGTGGAAGGCGACATCCTTTCGGCAATCGACAATCTGTCGCCGGCCCCCGACGCCATCTTCCTGGGGGGCGGGGTGGCGCGGGCCGGCATGCTGGAAGCCTGTTTCGCCGCCCTCAGGCCCGGCGGGCGCCTGGTCGCCAACGCGGTGACCCTGGAAGCCGAAAGGGTGCTGCTTGGCTTCGCCGGCGGCGAGTTGCGCCGGATCGAGATCAGCCATCCCCGGAAGGTCGGCGGGACGACCGTTTGGGAGGCGAAAGCCCCGGTCACCCAGATTTTCCTTTCCAAGCCGGAGAACCAGCCCATGTCCGTCCTTTCGTCACAGGCCGATCGCCGATGATCGGCCCTGCCCCCGGTACCCTTTACGGCTTGGGCGTCGGTCCGGGCGATCCGGATCTGATGACCCTGAAGGCCCGCGACCTGTTGCGGCGGGTTCCCGTCGTCGCCTACCTGCATGCGGAAGGCTCGCCCGGTGTGGCGCGCGCCATCGCGGCCCCCCATCTGCCGGGCGGGCAGGAGGAAATCGCCATGGCCACCCCCATGGTGCCGGGCGATGCGCCGGCGGAAGCGGTCTACGACCAGGGCGCGGCAGCGATCGCCGCCCGTCTGGCGGCAGGGCGCGATGTGGCCTTTCTTTGCGAAGGAGATCCGCTGTTCTTCGGCTCCTTCATGTATTTGCTGGACCGTCTCAAGGACCGCTTCCCGGTGCGGGTGGTGCCGGGCGTTTCGTCTCTGGCCGCCTGTTCCGCCCTGGCCGGCCTGCCGCTGGCTTCGCGCAACGAAGCGCTGACCATACTCCCGGCACCGCTGTCCGAGGATGAACTGGCCGCTCGCCTGGCGTCGGCGGATGCCGCCGTGGTGATGAAGGTGGGCCGTCACCTGCCCAAGGTCCGCCGGGTGCTGAAGCGGCTGGGGCTGATGG
Organism: Magnetospirillum sp. WYHS-4; assembly: GCA_039908345.1. Taxonomy (NCBI): domain Bacteria; kingdom Pseudomonadati; phylum Pseudomonadota; class Alphaproteobacteria; order Rhodospirillales; family Rhodospirillaceae; genus Magnetospirillum; species Magnetospirillum sp. WYHS-4. Next base: position 184 of record JAMOBD010000100.1, on the reverse strand, counting down.
AAGGCGCCTGGTATGCCGCCCGCGCCGGCATGGAAGGCGAAAGCGTGCTGCCCTTGGCCGAAGCGCCCGCGACCGCGCCCTACTTCGCCATGGTCCTGGTCCGCGGGCGCCCCAAGGCACCGCCGGCCCCCAAGGGCGCCGCCGTCCTGTATCCGACCCCCGGCGCCCGGGCGATGGCCCTGCG
>JAMOBD010000099.1 GCA_039908345.1 Magnetospirillum sp. WYHS-4 | reverse complement strand
GGCTGATCGCGACGGAAGAAGGTGCCGATACCAGTACGCGGGTGTCGGAGAACTTGCTGGAGGTGCGGACGATGTTGGCGACACGGATGGACGAGTGGAAGCAGGAATGGAAGCGGCAGTGGCTCCATGAGGGCCGTCAGGAAGGCCGTCAGGAAGGCCGTCAGGAAGGCGAGGTTGTTGTTCTCATTCGCCTGCTTGAACGCCGGTTCGGCGACTTACCGGATTGGGCTCGCGACAAAATCTCCTCTGCCGACACCGCCGACCTGGAAGAGTGGAGCCTCAGGGTCCTTGATGCCAAAGCCCTGGACGAGGTATTCCGCTGAGTCCCGAAAGTCGTGTCCCCGAGGGGCGAATTCGAAACCGCAATCGCCACCCGGCAAGTTCACGACAAATTCTCCGCTGTCATCCGAATCAGATGGGCTGTTGATCTGGAGAACCGGTAGCGCGTTGATTTTTCAGGGACGGGGTTTGACGCCAGCTTTTCCCGCCCGTCGTTCCACCCACAAACCCGTCTCCGAACGTTCCGCCACGGCAACAGAGAAGGTTGGATGCCAGCCTCCTTCCCTCCGCCATCCCACCCGAAGGAGACTGGGATCGAACTTTCTCCGGCGGGATTTCGATCATGCCGCTTGGTTGCGGCAGATGGGGGATGGGATGGTCCCGGCCTTTTTATGCAAGGCGAAAATTGGCGCGCAGGTCGGGCAACGATCCGATGTCGCACACCTCGCGCAGTTTGGCGTCGTGGGCTTGACGCCGGGGTGAAGGGCGAGCCGTCTTACGTGGGTCAAGTCCTCGGAAAGCAGATCAACGGATATGTTCGGAAGCAGCCTACAGGGACTGGCTCTTCCCGACGCGCGAACATGCAGTGCCAGGGTCCCGCCCGCGCATCCGTTCTTTGGGCGGAAAAACACCATGGGACGCCCGAGATCGGCCATCAGGTCCAGCGGTCTCCGGTTTCCATCTACGGTTGGAATCATCCGGGAATAGACGTGATGCTCAATGCCCTCTCGGCGCAGCATCTCCTCCATCACGGTGACCTCGTGCGCATTGGGCTTGGCGACGATCACCGAAACCCGAAGGTGGAGACCGTTGGCCAGGGCGTTGTCCAGGCCATGGATCACGGTCCCGAAGGTACCCGGTGCCGTTCCTGTCATGGCGGTGTAGGAATGTCCAGAGGATGCATCACCGCTATTCGAGGTAGTCCGGCTTCACCGTTTCCCGAAGCGAATTTTCAGGGAAATTTTTTCCGATCCATGAATCCCAGAACAGAAAAACCGGCTTCACGATTTCATCAAACCTTTTCCCATCGTATTGCCCGTCTATAGAATTGTACGTCAAGTAATCATTCTCCGAAGTCCACGCCGTGGTTGCCGTCGTAATCGTGCGCTGATTAGTATTGCGCGTTAAGATTCTGTGTCGAGCCGCATCGGCGACGTCTCTGATGGGCCGGATAGCATCGCACTCCCCTATCATCTTGGTCATGAAGTCTTTAATCTACCTGGAATAACATGGGATATTGCCATCTTTATCTTTTCGATATACACACGTCCATTCGATGAGGTCCGTCAGCGCATGCGCGGCACACTTGGCCTTCCATTCGCATCCCGGGTCTTCGAGAAATGCCTTCACTGGTGGCCTGACCAAGGTCTTAAAATGCTGACGAGGCGATAAAAGTCCGCTACCTTGGGTCATGGGGTCAGTGGCTCCAGCAACAGACGAGAGCCGTGACCTCGTCGCCGACGAAGCGGAGCGGAAAACCGGACTTTTCCCAAATTCGTCGAGAGGCGGGTTCCGATGCGGGAACCGTCCCGGATACGGCTTCCAACCCTTGATCGCGGGCCAGGACAAGGAGCCGCGCCAGGGCTAGGGTTCCGTATCCCCGGTTCTGGTATCGGCTTCCCAGGAAGTAACCCGTTCGACCGGTACGGTTCCGGGGATCGACGTGACTGAGCGAGATCGAGCCGATGACGAGACGATCATCGAGAACGATCCCGTAGAACGACGCATTCCTCTCCAGGCACCATTTTCGGGCGGCGGACAAGACACCTCCGGCGGTTTCCGGAGGGTGTCCATCTTTCCGCCGGACGCCCGGCGGAAGTGTCTCGTCACCGTTCAACAGCTCGGCCAATTGGGCGGCATGGCGAAGAGCGGTTCCCGAGTCCGCGACCGGATCGGGAGCAAGGAGAATGAGTTCGACAGACAGAGGATCAGCCATCATGGCGATGAGGGACCCATGGAAGAGGTTTCTACTCTTATCACGAAAACCGTACTGGCGCCATGGATGCAAACATGCCGGGCCCTTGGGAAATTTCGATGCCAGGTTTCTCCGCTTGGCTGGCTATCCGAAAAACCATCTCCGATCGTTCCGCAGCCGGCACGGAGAAGGTTGGACGCCGGTTCCCTTCGGGCCGCCAATTTCCATTTCATAACAGTCTCTTAACGGCATCTGGCGCCCCGAAAACCCCAGGTTCCGCGCGCCTCCGGGCGGCAAGCTGTTGACCGCCGCAGCACCGCTTCTCCTCGAATTTCCTCTCTCTCGGCCTATTCTCTCCGAACCTGTTGACTGGGCCAATTTGGTACGGCTTTGCAGATGGCTGATTTTCCACGTGAATTCCAGCCCTCTGTGCTGGGGGAGTTGAAGGTCCGGCCGCACGGGAATAACCTCGTGACCGCAAGGTTTCGAGAAAGGGCGAGATTTGTGCGGCCAGAATTCCGTCCGGAACCGTCTGAACACGCTTGTAGAAACATGTCGTTGTCATAGTCGTCCTCCCTTGCAGAGGCCCCCATGGCCCCCGTGAAGGACAAAATTATGCGGAGCAAGCACCCCGACTGTCGCTAAACTTCCCAGGCAGTATCAACGGATTTCTCAACAGGCATCGCCGCAACTCGACATAATTCCGCGCTCTGCATAACGTCGTGGAAAACGACGTCGAGCACCCAGTGGAGGTTGTTCTCGACCTGCCAGTGGGTGCGGGCAGCGCGGGCGAGGAGGACGGCGTCGGCGGGCAGGGACGAGATGTAGCAGTGGGAGGTGACGACGGTCTTTCCGCCCCGCTGAACGGGGACACAGTTACTTGCAGTAACCGGGATATGGTGGGATGGGACGGGATATGGTGGGACGGGCCCTGAGAATCCGCCGGGTTGAGGCCAGGGGAGGCGGCCAACAAGACGGCCCGGCGCGGTGTCTGCAGTAGCTGCGCAAAAACGGCCGCCGGGACAGGCGATGTTGCAGTGACTACTCGCCGTTGACGTCGAGGACCATGAGAACCTCCGACCGCCGCTTGAGGGCGAGGCGGTCGTGCCCGCAGGTGACCGCCTTCTCGCCCTCCACCGGGAGAGGTCCGACGGCGGCCGCCAGCTCCCTCGCGGCCGCGTCGCAGCGATAGGCGAGCATGGCGATGGCCTCCCGCATGAAGGCGGAGGATTGGGCCCGGTTCTCGGGACGCCAGTCGCCTTGGAGCACGGCGGCAAGGATGACCTGGTCGAACTGGCCGAACTGGCCGCCCCTGGACGCTATGACCGTGGCGTCCTGTCGGCGCGTCTTGGAAGCCCATTCCCAGCATTCGCCCTTGGAATCCTGACACTTGACCCGCTTGCCCCCGAACTGGGCCTCCAGCTGGCCGATGAACATGGAGGGCGGATAGGCCTCCCCCTCCCCCGCCGCCGCCGCCGCGCCCGAGAAGGCCAGCAGACCGGCCAGAAAGGCTGCCGCGAGGGCTCGGCCGGACCGGAAGGGCGGCAGGCGGTCCAGCGCGGACAGCAGCTGGCGGCGGGGCGCCAGCGCCTGGCCGAAGGGGCGAGAGGCGCCGGAAATCGAGCGAGTAACGGTTGATACACCATCTGCCGCCGCGTTTTTTTTCGAGGGGCGCCCCGCAGGTGCCCCCGAAAACGATGGTCACCGGGCCGTTGAACACGGCCAGAGGCGCGGCTTGCGGCCGGCCGTCGTCGTTGGCGCCGGCGGCGGCGCGAATCGCGCTGGCGAAGCGGTTGCGGAACATGGTCGATCCCCCCGGATCTAGGATGCTGCCTTGAAGAGGTAGGCGAGCCGGCCGGCCTCGGCCTTGCCCCCCGAACTCTCCTTTTCCTCCAACATCATGCCATAGCCAAGTCCGATAAGTCGAGCCTTGCGCTCCGGGCTCCAGGAAAGGCCGCGCTCGGCGCGGAAGCGCTCCAGTTCCTCGATGACCATCTCCAGCAGCGGCAGGTCGAGCGGCACGGCGCCAAGGGCCGGATCGGCGGAGCCGCGCTCCGCCAGCACCCGCTCGACCTGGCGTTCGATCATGCCGATGCTGGTGAGGCCGGCCCAATCGTGGCGCTTCCTGAGCCAGTCGACGTCGCCGATGGACCAGTGGCGGATTTCGAGCCGGCCATGGTCGTTGTCGAGGGTTTCATGGAAGAAGGCCTGGGCATCCCTGAAGCCGGACAGCCCCTGGTCAGGCTGGCGACCGCCGATATCGACTACCAGGCCGGTCAGGCGGCCCGCAACGTCGAGGCCCTGACCTGGCAGGTCGAGCAGCAGGGCATGCATGCCCGCTTCCGGGAACAGCGGCAGGTACTGGAACGCCAGCTTGCCACCGCCCGGACGGAACTGGACGGCCTTCGCATCGAGCAGGGGCGCGGCACCCTGACGGCCGCCATGGCCGGCCGGGTCAAGGACATGGCCGAGGGCCTGCGGTCCGGTCGCTGGGTGGCGGCCGACGACCTGCTGGCTATCGTGGTCTCGGACACCGGTACCCGCATGGACGCCTACCTGCCCGAGGCCGACCTGAAGGAGGTGGCGGCCGGTTCCAGGGGGACCTTCGTGCCCGACGATCCCGACCTGCCCTCCCTGGCGGTGACCGTCACGGCCATCGACCAGGCCGCCGCGCGGTCGCTGGCCGATCCGGCCTTCGCCTCGACGTTCGGCGGCGCCGTCGCGGTGGCCGGCGAAGGCCAGGACAAGACTCTGGTCCCCCGCGATACCGTCTACAAGGTCGCCCTCGGGGCGGAGGAGGCTCCGTACCCTTTCCGCAGCGTGCGTGGCCGCGTCCTCCTCGATGGGCCGGCCCGCAGCCTCGCCACCCGCCTCTGGCGTGCCACCCTCGCCGTCCTGATCCGCGAGAGCGGGTTTTGACTTCCGGTTTTCCCTGCCTCGGGAAAATCTGCTATAGTCCAACCCGTAACGCATGGTCCGGAGAAGCGTCGGCATGGCACAAGCGGCACTGAAACAGCCATCCCACATGACGGTGGAAGAGTTCCTGGCCTGGGACGACGGCACCGACACCCGCTACGAACTGGTGGGTGGTGAGGTCTTCGCCATGGCTCCGCCTACGGCCTCCCATGGAACTGTGGCGGCAAATCTTGCCATTACCGTTGGAGGGCGGCTTCGTCGGCCATGTCGAATCATTTCCGAGGCAGGAATCTTGCTGCCGGCAAATGTGGACACTTATTATCAAGCTGACCTGATGATAACCTGCGCTGCTCCAACTCCGGGAGAGCGGATCGCATCGAATCCTTTGGTTATTCTCGAAGTTCTTTCCCCATCGACCAGCACCTACGACAGGGGAGCGAAGCTTCCGGACTATCGCTCCATTCCTTCGGTTCAGGAAATCGTGTTGATTTCATCAACCGCGATGCGAGCCGAGATTTGGCACCGTACATCGGAGGGGTGGGCCGTCTCCGATGCAAACGGAAGCGAAGCCATCTTACGCCTTACGTCGGTTGATATCGAGGTCCCCTTGGAGGCGGTCTATGAGGGCGTGGCGTTTGAGACGGAGATGAAGGCCGGCTGATTTTGGAATGCCGTTGCCCGCCGGCAGGGATGCGGAAATTCTCCGTCCGGTGGCTGCGATGGAAGTGGTCGGACGAATGAGACTGGAGAAACCGCCAACAGCTTGATTTCCAATGGCTGCTGTTTGCTGCCGGTCGCTTTCGCCCATCCGTCCTTCCAGAAAATTCGTCTCCGAACGTTCCGCCCCCGGCACGGAGAAGGTTGGACGCGGGTCTCCTTCCCTCCGCCAATTTTCTTTCGGAAGCAGTTCTCCGCCTTCAGGCGCTACGGTGAAACCCTGGCGTTCTGTGCCATTTCAGCGGCAAAGCCGTTGAGGCGCGACTGAAGCGCGACACCGAGATTTGGACTCCGGGACAGCCGAAGTTGGAGCACAGCGGTTTCGCGTAGCGGTAGTTTTCGCTTCGCGCGCGTGAGGCCGCGTTTCGCTTCCTATGGCACCCCCAAGGCAAAGCCGAGATAGGAGGCGAGCGTCACGTCGTCGCCTTGGGTGTCGGTGCGCACCCGCGCGCCCTTCGGGAGGTTGTCGAAGGTGACATTGACCTGGCCGTTGGCGCCGGGGGAACCCGAGGGGCCGGGGGCGCCAGAGGGGCCGGCCATCATCTCCCGCCAGCCTGCCGGCAGGGCCGGGTTGGCCTTTTGCTCGGCTTCCTTCTCGGCCGCCGTCTTGACGCCACGGGACTTGCGCCCGTCGCTGAACAGACG
>JAMOBD010000098.1 GCA_039908345.1 Magnetospirillum sp. WYHS-4 | reverse complement strand
GGCGGCATGTCTGGTATGTCCGGCATGGGCGGCATGGGCGGCATGTCTGGTATGTCCGGCATGGGCGGCATGGGCGGCATGTCTGGTATGTCCGGCATGGGCGGCATGGGCGGCATGTCCGGCATGCGCTAAGCGCCTGCGGGGTGTCCGGGGTTACCTCTCCCTGGCACCCGAAGGAACCGAGGCGGCCCGGCAACGGGCCGCCTCACCCTCCGAGACAAAAAATCCCTCGCTCTCGTTTATAATCAACCGGGGGGAAAGGCGGGGAGGAGATGAATCCGAAACATCCCTATTTCGGGGCGGTGGCGGTTGCCTTGGTGGCGTCGCTTCTGACCCTAGGCGGCATCGCGGTTTCCGGTACGGCGCAAGGCGCCGGGAAGGGCGATGCCAAGCCCGACTACCAGCGCGCGCGCTGGGATCCCATCCATTTCCAGCCTGCCATCGACAAGGCGACCGATGAGCAGTGCCTGGCCTGCCATAAGGAAATCCTGGAAGACAAGGTTCTGCCCGCCACGCCGGCCGGCCCGAAGACGGCCGCCGCCAAGGCTTGGTATCAGACTCTCGACACCTATCTCGGCGAACAGGACACCTTCCATCGCCGGCATATCGCGACCCCCTACGCCAAGGAGGTCATGGATCTCAAGTGCAATTTCTGCCATCGCGGCAACGACCCGCGTGAGGAGGCGCCGCCGGCCGACAAGACGACGGCTGCCGGCTTTACCCTGCGCAAGATGGTGGATACCTCCGAAACCTGCCTGATGTGCCACGGCCGTTTCGTCTTCGAGAACATGGAAGGCCTGGAAGGTCCCTGGCATCAGGTTCGCGCCAATCTGGAAAGCGACGATGCCCCCAACGGCTGCCTGACCTGCCATGCGGAACTGTTCCGTACCGTCCGGCATCAAGTCAGCTATCTGAAGGCGGGAGCCATCGAGGACTTGGCCAAGGACAATTCCGACGTCTGCTACGGCTGCCACGGCGGGCGGTCCTGGTACCGCATTTCCTACCCTTATCCGCGGCACCCCTGGCCCAACATGCCCGAGGGCACGCCCGAATGGGCGAAGGGACGTCCGGCCGAGTCCAATCCGCGCTACGCGATCGGAGAGAAGAAATGAGCAAGAAACAGGATCGGGTAAAACTGCCGGAAGCGCGCCTCAACGTTTCCCGCCGCAGTTTCCTGAAGGGCGCCGCCGCGGCGGGCTTGGCGGGAACGGCGGGCGGCGTGCAGCGCGTCGAGGCCTTCGCCTACGAACCCTACTGGACCGACGACCAATTGGTCACCGTGCCGACCAGCTGCGCTCACAACTGCGGTTCCCGGCACATGTTGATCGCCCATAAGAAGGGGGACGTCATCGTCCGTCTGTCGACCGACGACGGCACCTTCCAGGGCGACGCCTGGGGCACCGACACCTTCGAGATGCCCCAGTTGCGTGCCTGCTTGCGCGGCCGGTCCTACCGGCTGCGGCTCTATTCCCCGGAACGCCTGCTCCATCCCATGATCCGGGTGGGCGCGCGCGGCGAAGGCAAGTTCAAGCGCGCTTCCTGGGATGTGGCACTGGACTACGTTGCCGAGAAGATGGTCCACCTCAAGGAAAAGTACGGACCGACGGCGCTGCTTGACCAAAGCTATGCAGGCGCCTCTTACGGCGTGCTGCACAAGTCCGACCAGATCGAGGGCCTGCAGGCCCGCTTCCTGGGCTTGTTCGGCTGCCGCACCTCGTCCTGGTCGGTGCCATCCTATCAGGCGACGACCTTTTCCTCGCGCATGACCTTCGGCACCATCGAGGACGGTAACGAGGATGACACCTTCGCCCACACCAAGCTGATGATTATGTGGGGTTGGAACCCGGCCTATACCTTCCATGGCGGCAATACCTTCTACTACATGCGCATGGCCAAGCAGCAGGGATGCAAGTTCGTGTTGGTGGACCCGCAGTACACCGACTCGGCCAGCGCCTACGACGCTTGGTGGATTCCCATCCGTCCCAACACGGACGCGGCCATGATGGCCGGCATGGCGCATTACATCTTTACCAACAACCTGCAGGACCAAGCCTTCATCAACCGATTCGTGCAGGGCATGGACGACGGCACCATGCCGGGCTGGGCGAAGGGCCAGGAAAGCTTCAAGGATTATATCTTGGGGGCGCGCGACAAGCAGCCGAAGACGCCCGAATGGGCGGCGGAAGTCTGCGGGGTGCCCGCCGATACCATCAAGAAGCTGGCCCACATGTACGCCAGTACAAAGCCGGCGGCGCTAAAGGCTTCCTGGGGACCTGGACGCAATGCCCATGGCGAGCAATACAACCGCATGGCGGCAGCCCTACAGGCGATGACCGGCAACATCGGCAAGCTGGGCGGTTGCGCCGAAGGCGTCGGCAAGGCCTGGCATGCCGAGGGCGTGGCCTATCCCTACGACGAGTTTTCCAACATCTGGTACGCGTCGATCAAGTCGGACCGTTGGGCCCATATCGTTCTCAACTACCCCAACGTGAAGCGCGAGGAAGTCGGCCTCTGGCCGCGCGGGGATAAGCTGGACGGCGTGCCCCCCAACATCCGCGGCATCTTCTGGCAGGGATCGAACTGGTTCAACCAGCTCACCAACATCAACAAGGAAATCCAGGCCATAAAGAAACTGGACCTGGTGGTCTGCATGGATTCCACCATCACGCCGTCGGGGCTCTATGCCGACGTGCTGCTGCCGGTGGCCACCCATTTCGAGCGGCACGACGTGGCGCTGCCCTGGTACAAGGGGCACTACTACATCCACCGCCCGAAGGTCATCCAGCCGATGGGCGAGAGCAAGACCGACTTCCAGATCTATACCGAACTCGCCTACCGCCTGGGCTTCGGACCCAAGTACAACCCAAAGGCCAATCGCGACTACTTCCTCTACGACGACGCGGTGGACGAAGCCTACCTGAGCGAATGGTGGGTGAACCGGGTGATGCATCACCAGGGCGTTACCATGCCCTGGGAGGAATTCAAGCGGCGCGGCGTCTACAAGTTCAAGCTGGCCCGCCCGCACGTCGCCTTCCAGGACCAAGTCGAAAAAGGCATCCCCTTCCAGACGCCGTCGGGCAAGATCGAGATTTATTCCACTACCCTGGGCCAGATCACCGACTGGGCGAAGACCGCCTATGGCTCGCCCATCCCGGCGATTCCCAAGTGGATCGAACCCTTCGAGTATCTGGGCGACAAGGAAAAGGTGAAGAAGTTCCCCTATCACCTTATCACCCCCCATCCGCGCTGGCGGACGCACTCGATTTTCCACAACATCCCCTGGCTGCGCGAGACCTTCGACCAGGAGGTCACCCTCAACGCCGCCGACGCCGCCAAGCTGGGCGTCAAGACCGGGGATACGGTCGAGGTCTACAATGATCGGGGCAAGATCGTCGTGCCCGTCTACGTCACCGAACGCTGCATGCCTGGCGTCGCTGTGGTGCACGAAGGGGCTTGGCTGGACCTGGACGACAAGGGGGTGGACCGGAGCGGCAATCCGGACTTCCTGACCGCGGACGAACCCAGCCCGGCCGGCGCCTTCGCCTACAACACCATTCTTTGCAACATCCGCAAGACGGACCTGGAGCACCGCCCTGGCTGGGATCAGCTGGCGACGGCGCGCAGTTCCATCTTTCGGCGCGACATATAAGAAGGGGGAACAGCCATGGCCGAGAAAGACGCCAAGCTGAAGCTCCGCGAGCAGATCAAGCGCAACCGCGAGAAGCGTGCCCACTACGTTCCGGTGCAGCCGAAAATTCAGTTGGGCTTCGTTCACAACAACGTCGACTGCATCGGGTGCCGGGCTTGCGAGATCGCCTGCAAGGACAAGAACGGCCTGGCGACAGGCCCCCGGTTCCGGCGCGTTCAGTACATCGAGGGAGGGAAGTACCCGGACGTGTATGCCTATAAGGTCAACATGTCCTGCAACCACTGCGCCGAGCCCGCCTGCCTGCCGACCTGCCCCACCGGGGCGATCTTCAAGCGGCCGGACAACGGCATCGTGGATATCGACTCGACCCTTTGCATCGGCTGCCGCCGCTGCGAGGCGGCATGTCCCTTCGGGGCCCCCCAGTGGGACCCGGAGGCCAAGCTGGTCAAGAAGTGCAACATGTGCGTGGACGAAATCGCCTCGGGCCGCAAGCCCTATTGCGTCGCCGCCTGCATGATGCGAGTTCTTGACGTCGGACCGATCGAGCAGTTGCGGACCGGGGCCTGGGCGACCAAGGCCATCGGCCCCAAGGACAAGCCCGTGCGCCAGGTCAAGGGCATGGCCAATCCGGAACTGACCAATCCGTCCATCGTGTTCGTGGTCCATCCCAAGGGTAGGGTCGACGGTTGAAGAAGACGTTGAAGCCAAAGACAGGAATGGTCGGGCCCGCCGCTGGCGGGCCCGCCGATTTTTGGGCTGCGGTGGCCGACGATCTGGCATCCCTGGCGGTTCTGCATGATCGCGAGCCGGACGCCGCCTTGCTGGAAGCCCTGCGAGCCGTCGGGTTTCCCGGCAATCTGGGGCTGCGGCTGACCTCGGAAGCGGCGGAGACGGCCGGCCGGTTGCTGGGCGGGTTTTTCTCCGGCTTGGCCGATCCGGTGCCGGATTCCGTCATCGATGCCTTGGCCGTCGATTTCGCCGACATCTACCTGACCTACGGGCTTCGCGCCTCACCGGCGGAATCGGCATGGTTCGACGCCGACGGACTCGACCGGCAGGACAGCATGTTTGCCGTGCGGGCCTTCTACCGACGTCAGGGTCTGGTTCTCACCGACTCCCGGAAGCGCCCCGACGACCACATCGTCCACCAACTCCAGTTCCTCGGCAAGTTGGCGGAGAAGGGCGATTCCGATGCCGCTGCCGAGGCCGTGCGGTTCCTGGACGAGCACCCGCTGCGGTGGGTCGGCTTGTTCGCCGGCCGGGTGGCCAGCCGTGCGGCGACCCCCTATTTTGCCGGCTTGGCCCTGTTGACGGCGGCCTATGCAGTCGAACTCCGCGTTCTTCTTGGCCGTCTGTGCGGCGAGAAGGGAAAATCCGTTGCGAAGCGGCTTGCTGGCTTTGGGCTCCCACTCTCTGCCATTGGGGCAGGACAGCATGACTGACTTATTGACAGGGTTGTGGCGCCGTGGCGCTTAGCGAAGCTAGGGGTTGCCGGCTTCCTGGCCTTTCCCTGTTGGCACGGCCTTTGCCTATTAGTTGCGTGAACCGGGAGCCGGTCCGGAAGGAGACGAGGGGGGCCTCGTCGTCATGAGGGACCTGCCGGGGGGGCGCCGCCAAAGCCCCACAGAAGGCCTCTGGATGCCCTAGGGCGGAAGGAAGCCATCCGAGACGATCCGAAGTTCCCGAAGGCTCGGGGGTTCGACGGACCGTCCCTTCGGCCCCGTTCGCCGGTTCGGCAGGCGACTGCCGGTTTTGTCGGATATTTTCAACGGGAGGTGCCAATGCGCGGATTGATCACCGGACTGGCTGTGGCCGGTTTCGTCGGGTTTGCTGTCTCCGGCGCTGGCGCCCAGGGCATGGGCGGCATGTCGGGAATGTCCGGCATGGGTGGAATGGGTGGCATGTCCGGCATGCAGGGCCAACGTGGCATGGGCGGAATGTCGGGGATGTCTGGCATGGGCGGCATGTCCGGCATGGGCGGAATGTCGGGGATGTCCGGCATGGGCGGCATGTCGGGGATGTCCGGCATGGGCGGAATGGGCGGCATGTCGGGGATGTCCGGCATGGGCGGCATGGGCGGCATGTCGGGGATGTCCGGCATGGGCGGAATGGGCGGAATGGGCGGCATGTCGGGAATGTCCGGCATGGGCGGAATGCAGGGCATGCAGGGAATGTACGGCATGTCCGGAATGGGCGGCATGAGCGGGATGGCCGGCATGAGCGGGATGGCCGGGCATCATCAGGCGATGAAGGCCGATGTGCTCACCGCGCAGACCAATCTCAGCGAAATGGGCTACTTGAAGGGGGCCGTCGACGGCCGGATGGGACCGGCCACGCGCGCGGCCATCAAGGCCTTCCAGCGTGACGCCGGGATGACTCAGGACGGCCGGCTGTCGCCGGAGCTGTTCTCCATGATGAATGCGGCGCGGAACGGCCGGAAGTAGCAACGGAATTTCCAAGGGGGCTTATAGCCCCTCCCATCCCCCGACTGGGGCTGGTCCGGTTACGGTCCAGCCCCATTTTTTTGTTCCGGGAAAGGCCAAAAAAATGGGCAGGGGAGAAGGGCTTCCCTGCCCGGAGGAGGATGGATGCTGTTGGTTCGTCGCTTGAATCCTAGGGTTTGGCGGAGGAGGAGTGCCATCCCCGGATGTCGTATTTGCCGGGCATGCCCGGACGGGTAAAGGGATTGAACCAGAATTCCTGGTCCTTGAGGAAAGCCAGCGACGGGGGAATCGGTTCGACGATTCCCGTCAGGGCGGTCTTGAACCATTCCGGGCTCTTGTAGACCGCGGTGACGAACGGAACGCCGGCCGGCCGTTCGAAGGGCCGCACGCCGGCCAAGCCGCGCAGATCGGGATCGAGTTCCTGGGGAACGACCGGTGCGGTGGGCGCCGCCGGAGTCGCCGGGGCTGCCGCGGCGCCGGCCTTGGCCGCCGCCAGTTCCTCC
>JAMOBD010000097.1 GCA_039908345.1 Magnetospirillum sp. WYHS-4 | reverse complement strand
GTCTTGACGCCACGGGACTTGCGCCCGTCGCTGAACAGACGCCCCACCCAATCGATCATGGGTTGGGCCGCGTCGACCACGGCGCCGATCCCGGCCTTGACCTTGTCCAGGTTGTCGTAGACCAGGCCGGCGGCCACGGCGATCACGCCGATGGCCCGGCCGATGGGGCTCATGGCGACGGCGGTCCCCAGGACCTTCCAGGCGACCCCGAACCCAACCACGGCCGCTGTCGCATGGGGTGTGGCCGAAGACACGTTGGCGATGACGCCGATCACCGGGGCCATGGCGCTCGCCACGGCTCCCAGGGGCGGCAGGAGGGCGCTTCCGACCGCCGTCCCCAGGTTCTCGATTTCATTGCGGGCCTGGCGGACGGCGGCGGCCGTATCGCCCATGCGGCGGGCGAAGGCGTTTTCCACCGTGCCGCCGGTCGATCCCGCCAACTCCTTTTCCAGGGCTTTCAGGCGTTCGGTCTGTTGCAACAAGGGCCGCAAGGCCGCCTGAACCTGGGCATCCTGGAACAACTCCCCGAGGATCACGTTTTCCCGCGCCACGTCGCCCTTGGCGCTCTTGAACAGCACGGCCATGCGGTCCAGCAGGGCGTTGATCGGGTTCTCGCCCTTCTTCAGGGCTTCGCTTTGCAGGCGGGTGAGGTCGATCCCGAATTTCTCGAAGTTCTTCCGCGATTCCGGCGAGGCCATCTTCTGGAAGAGGTTCAACAGATTGGTGGCGGCCTGGCTGGAATCGCTGGCCCCTTCCGAGACGATTTGCAGGGCGGCGCCAAGGCTGTTGATCGCGGCCGTTCCCTCCATGCCCAGTGCCCGGAACGACGGCGCCAGTTGCGGGAAGAACTTCGCCATGTCCTTCAGTTCGAACCGACCCTTGTTGCCGGCCAAGGCGAGCCGATCCAAAGCCCCGGCCAACCCCTCCGGCTTGATGTTGAGGGTACGGATCAGCACATAGGAGGCCCGCGACAGTTCCTCGATATCGGCGTTGGCGGCGGTGGCCGTCCGCGCGATGGGTTCCAGCGCGGCGCTGGCCTGGTCCTTGTCCAGGCCCATGGAAGTCAAGGCACGGAAGGCTCTCAGAACTTCGTCCTTGCTCTGGTTCTGCGCCCGCCCCACGGCGATCAGCCGTTCGCGCAGCGCCGCGAGTTCCGCGTTGGTCATTTCGGCCACGATGCCAACGTCGGTCAAGGCCGCCTCGAAGTCCATGGCGCCCTTCACGGCGGCCCCGAGGGTCACCCCCTGCACCAGGGTTCCCATCGTCGAAAGCCGCGAGGCCACGGCGCCGATCCCGCCGGCCGCACCGTGCCCCACGGTCCCCATGCGGGCCAGGGCGTCGCCGGCCTGGGAGGCCCGCGCCTTCAGTTCGGCCAAGGCCCTCCCGAGCCGGCCGGTTTCCCCGGCCGCATGGCCGGCGGCCCCGCCGGGACCGCCCCAGGCCTTGCCCTTGGCGTCCATCCTATCGAGGGACTTGCCGACCTGGTCGACGCCCTTTTGCGTGGCGCCGATGGCATTGCCGAAGGTGGCGTCGACGGCCCCACGAATGACCAGGCTGATTCCGAGGTCGGCCACGGCTTTTCCCTTCCTAAGGCACCTGAACGAGGCGCCTCACGCTTTCCGCCAGGCGGGCGGCAACCGGATCGGGCGCCCCATCCTCCGCCGCGCCGATCCGGGGGAACACCGTACCGATGGCCGGCGGGATGGCCGCGCCGATCTTCGGCAAGTCCAGGGTCCCTAATCCCGGTCCAAGGGCGAGCGCAGTTCGGAAACCAATCGTTCCGCCTTGTCGAACCATGCCAGGAACTCCCCGGTTTCCATCTCAAGCACCGTGTCCAGGCTCCACCCGGTGAAGCGGCAGAGCAGCAGGACGGCCCGGCCGGCGTCCTCTAGGCCGGGCTCTTGGAAAAACCCATCACGAGGTCCTGGAACTTGCCGTAGTCGGACTTGTCCATTTCCTCGATCACTTCGCGGTCCACACCGGCAAGGCGGGTGAACAGCACCACCTCCTTCTCGGCGGCGGTCGGGAAGGCCGCGATTTCCAGGTCGTCCTTGACCTTCTGACGGCGGATCGTCAGTTCCGTGTAGGTAGCCCCATTCCCCATGGCGATGGGGAAGTCCAGGGCCAGCTTGACGGCGGCGCGGGTGTTGGCGTCCTGCATGGTCTTACGCCCCAACCCAGGCGGTGACGATGGGCTTGGCGGTGCCGGCCCATTCATTGGTGACCGGCACTGGCGTGCCGTCCACCGTCACGATCCGCGTGCCGTTGTTGACCAGGCGCATGGCCGCGCCTTCCAGGCCCGGCCCGACCACCAGGGTATCGGGCTTGATGCCCAGCAGCCGGCCGCCGTCGCCCTTCATGTTCAGCATGGCGGCGCGGGCCGCCTCGTAGTTCTCGGCATTCAGTTCCGCCTTGGACCCGAAGGCCAGTTGCCAAAAGCCGAAGCCGGCGGCGCCCCGAGCGCGGCAGCCGTAGATGTACTCGTCCTGCCAGAAGACGTTGTGATCGCTTTCCTTGTCCAGGGCGGTGAAAACGGGCTTGATGCGCTCCTGGAAGACCAGCGGCTTGAAGGCCCGGCTGCAATCCAGCAGGAACCACGGCGCGCCGGCCCCGGCCTGAACGTTACTGACGCTGACCGTCTGTTCCCCGTCCAGCCGGACGGGATGGTCCACATCGAAGAAGTATTGCCCGTCGTAGCATTCCTCGGAGAAGCCCATCCCCAGCAAGGAGAAGACCAACTCGTCGGGATACTCCGCCGCCGCCTTGCCCATCTCGCGGAACATGGGATCGAAGATGCCGTAGCGGTCATCCTCGATCTTGGGGCGGCCCACCGCGATGGTCTCCTCGAACTTGCGGTTAACGATCTTGTAGCCGTGGGCCATGAGGTTCCGGACGATGCGTTCGCCCACCCACTCCCGCAGCTTGGGGAACTGCCCCAGCCAGGCATAGGTTTCGTCTTCCGCCGAACTGGTGGCGATCATCGCCACGTCCGCGTAATGGCTCTTGGCGCCTTCGAAGCCTTTGTTGAAGGATGTCCTGAAGCCTTGGAAGACCCCGGCCAGGTTGTCGTTGGTGATCAGCATGGCTCAGCGTCCTTTCCCAAGCCGGTTGTAGTCCTCGGGCGAGTGGCCCATCGTCTTGCAGACGGCCAGTTCGGTTTCCGACAGGCCGCCGGTTCCCTTGTCCTGGGAAAAGGTCCCGATCCCGCTGTCACCGGCGATCCGGCCGAAGACGGCGCCGGCCGCCGCGACGAATTCATCGAACGCCGGCTTATTGGCGGTGCAGAGGTTCACCGCCCAATCCTTCAAGAAGGGCGGAACCTTGCCCCCGGCGATGGCGGTTTCCACCATCTCCTCGGCCTTGGCCCGCGCCACGCCCGCGTTCAGGCGGGTGTATTCGGCCGTCAGGCGCTTGAAGTCCCCGATGGGGACGAATTTGGCCGGGTCCGGTTCGGCGGTGGCGCGGGACGTGACCAAGTCGCGGACGGCCACCACGACGGCCGCCATGTCGGCGTCCGCCGGCAAGCCGAGCAGGGTCCGGAGTTCGGCAAAAAGATCGGGTTCCATGGTGCCTCCAGTCTTGGCGAGTGCGGTGAGTTCGAGCGCCGGGGCGTTGGTGAGCGCGGCGCGCAGGATGGCGATGACCTCGCCCCCCTTGGCGTGGGTGAAGGTGGGGGAGATGAAGCGGTATTCCTTGGCGTCCAGCATGGCCTTGGCCTTGCCGGTCCAGGCGACCAGGCCCCAGATGCCGTCCGTCCGGACCTGGAGCCCGGTGATCCAGCCCGCCGCCGGGGCCGGTTGGCCGTTCGTCGCGGCATGGTCCGTCTGGTGTTCGTAGTCCACCGGCATGGGAACGGCGCCGGCCCGTTCGCGGCTGCGCGCCACCACGGCGGCGGGGTGGCGGTTCCGCCAGCGCCGGCCGTCGCGGGCGATAACTTCGCCGGCCGGCATCAGGTGGACCCACTGCCCCTTCGGGTCGGAGTCGGTGGTCAGGGGAATGGCGCAGCAGGCCGTCTCACTCATGGGGTGCCCTCCGCATCGCCGTTGAACGGTCGTTGAACGGGTTTTCGCGCACGTTACAGGGATAGGTGGGGGCAAGATGCCCCCCGGCCCCTTCCGCGCACGGGCGGGCGAAAAATCCGGCCCCGGCAAAATCAAGCGCAACGATTATCATTGATTTCCGGCAAGGGGGCGCGGCCCTCCGGCCGGAGGGGAGCCGGAAGGGCCGCGCGGGGGAGGAGGCCGTAGCGCATCTGCTCGGAACGCTCGCGACGTTCTCCCCATGACGATGGGGACGCCCGGCCTGGCGGCACACCGGGCGTCCCCGCCGGGAAAGGCAGCATGGCGGGCTAACGCCCCCGCCCGCGCCGATCCCGGATTCCTTGTGGTGGGCCGGAAGGGGGATCATCCACAACTCCCGCTCATGACCATCCGGACATAGCGGCTGGTGCTCCCGACTTCCTTCGCGATTGCCTGTGTCGACAATCCCCGACCGGCCAGGGCCGTGATGGCTAATTTCTTGGAGGCAAGGACCGCGGCGCGCGGAATGGATTGATGGCTATGTTCCCCGCTCCGCAAGTCGGCCAAGGCCATGGCAACATCCATGCCGCATTTCTCGACCAGTCGTTGGCCTTTCCTGGGATGGATCGGGATGTAGATTTCCTGCCCGCCGAATTCCTTGACCAGCCGGGCAACGCCACTCGGACCGACCCTGTCACAAAGTTCGGAGAGAAGCGGAGGAAGGTACCGAGGATCGATCTCCGGCAGGTCGGATGGATCGGTTCCTTCGCCGCTGGACACCTCGCCCGGAATGCGGATGTATTCTCCCCCGCGCATCCTGGCCAACGCCTTGGCGAGCGGCATGCCACAGGCGTCGGCAATCGGCTGATGCGGCCTTGCCTTCTTCGGAACGTAAAGCTCCTGCCCGGCGAACTCCGTCAACAGGCTGTCCACCGCCTCATTCCCCACTTCCGCCCGGAGTTGGTTGATGTGGTATTCGAGGAAGCGCGGATCGGACAAGGGCGGTTCTCCAGGGGGGCACGGATCAAGTGCTAACCATTAGCGCTTGATCATTCTTGCTTCGTCGAACGTTGGTGGGGCTTTTTTCAAGAGGCAATCGTTGCCTCTTGAAATCATTTCCTTCATATTCCCCCTGAACTCTATCCGGGGGGACGGCACATTTCCCCCCGGTACTCGTTCCGGGGGTGCGGTCCACTTGTGGAACCGGAAATCGGCCCATACCATTACATTGAGTTGACGGCGACGACTGGCGGGATATCCTACTGGCGCCCCGGCACAGGCGGCCGACGCTGACCCATGAAGCCGGGGTGACGGCGTTTCCCGGTCGGCCCGGCGGGACGCAGAAGGGCCGGCACCGATGAAGGCGGCTTCGACCGATGGTGTCGGCTCGGCGCCGGTTGGCCGCCCGGCCGGCGCCCCCTTCCGCCAAGACCGGACACGCCGAAATTGACGGCGGGCGGGGCAGGGACTATCATGCTGGTCGGGCTTGACACCCCATCAATGGCGGCGAGGCACTGCCGGGCGTTCTTTCGCTAGACGTGCCTTACGCAAACGACAAGTAAGACCGGTTCCTCTCCGGGTGCGCATGGCGAATGTCCAGGGGCGAAAGCCCTAAAGGTCCTGCGGCCGTTCCATTGACGGTGTCAACACCCGGGGGCTTGCGGTTGCCGCAGGTCCGTTGCCTTGACAAGCACAATGGAGACACCCGATGACCACCATCACCAAGTTCTACTTCGGATTCCCGAGCCACTTCGGTGATCCCCTCGACGCCTTGAGCGATGCGGCCGCCGTCTTGCAGATGCTGGACAGTTTCTTCGCCCACTGCGAGGACCTGAACGGCTTCGAGCGGAGCGAACTCAACAGTTCCATGCACGGCCTGTCCGTGGTGCTGGCTTCCGCGACCCACGCCATCAACGTCGCTTCGGATGAACTGCGGACGCCCTGGTTCCAGCACGAAAAGGGCATCGCCGGGAGCGCGCGGATTCGGGACGCCCTTGACCAGGCAGCCGATCTGAAGACGGCGCAGGAGGAGTTCGCGGCGGAACTGGCGGAAGCCGTGCGGGAAGGCCGGGCGACCGAACCGCCGGCCACCGACGAAGCCGGAGACGGCGTCGACGGCGCCACCTATCCTCGCGTCATGACGGCCCGCGAGACCGTCCAGGCGGCGCGGGAGACGGCCATTGCCGCCGCCGCCGCCAAGGGCCACACGGTGGAGGAAATCTGCCAGGCCGTGAACATGAACAAGGCCAACGTCGAACGCATCCTCGCCCGGCTGCGGGACACGGGCGAAAGCCCGGCCGACCCGCAACCCCGCGCCGTCAACGCCTGAGCCGGAGGGAGGGGTGTCACCATGATGGTGACGCCCCTCGCCCGTCCGGAAGGAGGATGCCATGTCCGAATTCGCCTTCATGGTCCATGTGGATGCCGACGAATGGGCCTATCTGAAGCGCCGCGCCCTCTACCTGGAAGCGGTGCTCGTCCAGGTGCTGGCCGACCGCGACCGGGTGCAGGAGTGGTACGAGGCGGCCGAACTGGCCGCCATGGGCCTGCCCGGCCTGCCTCGCACCAAGGCCGGGCTGACCCGCCTGGCCGGCGCGGCCGGCTGGAAGCGGCGGG
>JAMOBD010000096.1 GCA_039908345.1 Magnetospirillum sp. WYHS-4 | reverse complement strand
CGCACGGCGCTCAACATCCTCCAGCACCTGTCAGGCATCGCCACCCTGACGCGGCGCTATGTGGACGCCATCGAAGGCACCGGCACCGTGCTGCTGGATACCCGCAAGACCCTGCCGGGCCTGCGCCGCTTCGCCAAATACGCCACCCGGATGGGGGGCGCGGCCAACCACCGCATGGGCCTTTACGACGCCGTCCTCATCAAGGACAACCACATCGCCGTGTGCGGCGGCATCGGGGCGGCGGTCACGCGCGCCAAGGCCGCCGTCGCGACCCCCGTCGAGGTGGAATGCGATACCCTGGAACAACTGGACCAAGCCATCGCCGCCGGGGCCGACAAGGTGCTGCTCGACAACATGGACCCGGTCCACCTTGGGGAAGCGGTGCGGCGCACGGCCAAACGCTGTGCGCTGGAAGCCTCGGGAGGGGTCAGCCTGGATACCATCCGCGCCATCGCGGAAACCGGGGTGGACTTCATCTCGGTCGGCCGCCTCACCCACTCCGCCCCCGCCGTCGACATCGGACTGGACTGGCGGGAGGCTTGACGGTTCTCTTGCATACCGCCCCCGTCCCCCTGCTATAGTGGGGGTGGGAGGCTGGCGGGCGGACGGGTCCCTCGCCAACCCGGTCAGGTCCGGAAGGAAGCAGCCGTAACGAGTTCCGACACGGGTCGGCCGTCCAGTCTCCCACCTTCCCTTCCCGCCGGGACATCGCCATGGCCGCCGACGATGCCGTTTCCGCCGATGCTCGCCAGTACCGGGTTCTCGCCCGCAAGTACCGGCCGACCAACTTCGCGGAGCTGATCGGCCAGGAGGCGATGGTCCGCACCCTGACCAACGCCATCCATTCCGGCCGCCTGGCCCATGCCTTCGTGCTGACCGGCGTGCGCGGGGTCGGCAAGACCACCACCGCCCGCATCATCGCCCGCGCCCTGAACTGCGAGAAGGGGCCGACGCCCGACCCTTGCGGGGTCTGCGACCACTGCCGCGCCATCGCCGAAGACCGCCACATGGACGTCATCGAGATGGACGCCGCCAGCCGTACCGGTGTCGACGACATCCGCGAGGTCATCGAGGGCGTGCGCTACCGCCCCGTCAGCGCCCGCTACAAGGTCTACATCGTGGACGAAGTCCACATGCTGTCCAAAAGCGCTTTCAACGCCCTGCTGAAGACGCTGGAAGAACCCCCCGAACACGTCAAGTTCATCTTCGCCACCACGGAAATCCGCAAGGTGCCGGTGACCGTGCTGTCGCGCTGCCAGCGCTTCGATTTGCGCCGCATCGAGCTGGAGGTGCTGGCCACCCACTTCCGCGGCATCGCCGCCAAAGAAGGGGCGGAAATCGAGGAAGGCGCCCTGATGATGATCGCCCGCGCCGCCGACGGCAGCGTGCGCGACGGCCTCAGCCTGCTGGACCAGGCCATCGCCCATACCGCCGGCAAGGTGGCCGAGGACCAGGTGCGCGACATGCTGGGCCTGGCCGACCGGAACCTGGTGTTCGATCTGTTCGACGCCGTCATGGGGGGCGACGCCAAGGGCGCCCTGGACCAGATGGCCCGCCAGTACGCCGCGGGCGCCGATCCCACGGTGGTGCTGACCGACCTGTTGGAACTGACCCACTGGCTGACCCGCATCAAGGTGGTGCCGACCGCCGCCGATGCCCCCGGCGTGCCCGAGGCCGAGCGGGTGCGCGGCCGCGACATGGCGTCGCGCCTGTCCATGGCGGCGGTCAGCCGCGCCTGGCAGATGCTGTTGAAGGGCCTGGGCGAGGCCCGTTCCGCCCCTTCGGCCCAGCAGGCGGCCGAAATGGCCCTGGTGCGCCTGGCTTACGCCGCCGACCTGCCGACCCCGGCCGAGGCATTGCAGTCGCTCAAGGACAAGGGGGGAATCGCGCCCTCGCCGCCGGCGGCCGCGGGCGGCGGGACCCAGGCGGCGGTGGCGTCGCAAGCCGTTTCCCGCCCCGCCCCGCCTTCCGACGCGCCGCGCGCCGCCCTTTCCGGTTCCGGCGCCCTGGCGGTGGCACCCCAGCCCCAGGGGGTGGCGGAGACCCTGCCCGATCCCCAGACCTACAAGGCGGTGGTCGACCTGGCGAGCGAGAAGCGCGAAGGCATCCTGCACGCCAACCTGCTGAACAACCTGCATCTGGTGCGCTTCGAGCCGGGCCGCATCGAATTCCGCCCCTCCGACCGGGCGCCGCCCGATTTGGCCCAGACCTTGAAAAAGTTCCTCGACCGCTGTACGGCGCGCCGCTGGATGGTCACCGTGACCAACGATACCGGCGAAGCGACGCTCGCCCAGCAGGACGCGGCGACCGATGCCTCGCTGCGCGCCAAAGCGGCGGAACATCCGCTCGTCCGCGCGGTGCTGGAAATCTTTCCCGGCGCCCATATCCGCAGCGTCCGCGCCACCGCCGACGAGCGCTCCGACATCGTCCCGGAAACCCTTCCCCCGGCCCCCGAGGATGGGGAGACGGAAGGGGAATAGATTCACTCCTCGCCGAGAAGGTCGGTCAGGGCGTGGCGGCAGGCTTCGCGGTCGCCGGGAGAAAGGTCGCCCAATTTCCGCCGCAGAACCTCGTTCGGCAAGGTGAACAGCTTCCACCGGACGCGGCAGGGAGCCACGAGACCGGCCCGTTCCCAACCGGCCAGTTCTGTGTCGTTGGGCCAACAGGTGACCAGCGGCCGTGTCACCATGGCGCAGACCGAATGGCCGGTCGCCCGGTTCGCTTCCGCCCGCGACAGCACCAGGCAGGGACGCGGCTTGGCCTTGGGCGCATCGACGAAGGGGAAGGGGGCGACAACCACCGCCCAGCGGTCAAAGACCGTCGAAAACGTCATTGGCCGGATCGCTCCATTCGGAAAGTGTCGCCTGCAGGGCCCGCAGGTATTCCTTTTCCGCCGGTTCCGCTTTGGTCAGGACGACGCGGTCGCCCTCGATGGCGTAGCTGATCTCGTCGCCCGGCCCGACGCCCAGCGCGGCCCGTACCGCCATCGGCACGGTGGTCTGGGCCTTCGAAGTGACGCGGCTGGTTATTCTCATGGGCCCCAGTGTAAGGAATATCCCTTACCCAGGCAACGCCCTTCCCCCGAACGGAACGGGGCGCCCGAAGGCGCCCCGCCGCAATCCAGGCAGCCGAAGCGCCTCAGCGCTTCGAGAACTGGCAGCTCCGGCGCGCCTTGTGGCGGCCGTACTTCTTGCGCTCCACCGTGCGCGAATCCCGGGTCAGGAAGCCGCCCTTCTTGAGCGCGCCGCGCAGGCCCGGCTCGAAGTAGGTGAGCGCCTTGCTGATGCCGTGGCGCACCGCGCCGGCCTGGCCCGACAGCCCGCCGCCCGCCACCGTGCAGACCACGTCGTACTGGCCCTTGCGGTTGGCGACATCGAACGGCTGGTTGATCATCATGCGCAACACCGGACGGGCGAAGTACTTCTCCACCTCGCGGTCGTTGACCAGGATGCGGCCGGAACCCGGCTTGATCCAGACGCGGGCGACCGCGTCCTTGCGCTTGCCGGTGGCGTAGGCGCGACCCTGCGCGTCGATGCGCGGCTCGGCCGGGCCGGCGGCGGCCTCGGCGGCCCCCACCCCCTTCAGGTTCTTCAGGTCCTCGAGAGTGCCCGCCATGTCACGCGCTCCTCTTGTTCTTCGGGTTCATCGCCGCCACGTCCAGCACCTCGGGCTGCTGCGCCGCGTGCGGATGGTCGGGGCCGGGATAGACGTGCAGCTTGCGCATCACCTGGCGGCCCAGCGCCGAACGCGTAATCATGCGTTCCACGGCCTTCTCGATGACCCGCTCCGGGTGCTTGCCGTCCAGGATCTGGCCCAGGGAACGGCCCTTGATGCCGCCCGGATGGCCGGTGTGCCAGTAGAAGAACTCGCCCGACCGCTTGCGGCCGGTGAGCTTCACCTTGGCGGCGTTGACGACGATGATGTTGTCGCCGCAATCGATATGCGGCGTGAAGATGGTCTTGTGCTTGCCGCGCAGGCGCATGGCCAGGACACTGGCCAGGCGGCCGAGAACGACGCCGTCGGCGTCGACCACGAACCACTTGCGATCCACCTCGGACGGCTTCGCGGAATAGGTCTTCATCACGCACCCGTTCGTAAGATAGGCTTGGCGGCGGGAGCCCCCCGCCGCGGAGGTGCGGGAATATGCCACGCATCGCGCCGAAGTCAACAGGAAAAGCGTGAAAAACCAGCCGCTTGGCATTGCGGTATTATGATACCGCAATGCGGGGGATACCGCTGGACGGCTCGGCATGGTATGAGAAACCCGGGGGCCGCGAACAGGAAGGATTGCCGGATGCGTGTCGTCGAGTGGTCGCCGGAACTGAGCGTGGGGGTCGAGGTCCTGGACTTCGACCACGAGGTGCTGGTGAGTCTCATCAACCAGTTGGCGGATGCGGTGGCCGACGGCGAGGACCACGACGTGGTGGGCAGCGTGCTCAACATGATGCTCGACTACACCGACTACCACTTCGGGCGCGAGGAAGCGATCATGGAAGCCTGCGCCTATCCGGGCCTGGCGGAACACCGTGCGATCCACGCCGCGCTCAAGGGGCGGGTGCGGGAAATCCGCGACCTTTACGACGCCAATCCCGGCATGGTGCTGGGCGAGGACCTGATGGACTTCCTGACGCGCTGGCTGAAGGACCACATCATGGGCCGCGACCGGCTTTACATTCCGTCGTTGCGCGGCAAGGAAATGACCATCGCCGCCTCCAGCCAGGACTTCGACGCCACCCAACCCCTGGTTTCCGACGCCATCGACGACGACCAGGACTTCCTGTTCGAGGGCAAGGCATGACGGCGAAGGCCGATTCCGGGCCCGTCCTGCTGCGTGCCGACGCCGACGGCGTGGCGACCCTGACCCTGAACCGGCCCGCCAGGTTCAACGCCCTGTCCGAAGACCTGCTGGACGCGCTGCAACACGAGTTGGACGCCATTTCCCGGAACGAAAGCATAAGGGTGGTGACCATCGCCGGGGCCGGCAAGGCCTTCTGCGCCGGCCACGACCTGAAGGAGATGCTGGGCGACATCGCCAAGCCGGCCATGCAGGCCCTGTTCGCCAAGTGCTCGCGCATGATGCTGACGCTCATCCGCCTGCCCCAGCCGACCATCGCCCGCGTGCAGGGCCTCGCGACCGCCGCCGGCTGCCAGTTGGTGGCCCAGTGCGATCTGGCGGTGGCGTCCGAAGACGCGCGCTTCGCCACTTCGGGGATCAACGTCGGGCTGTTCTGTTCCACCCCGGCGGTGCCGGTGACCCGCAACCTGCCGCGCAAGCAGGCCATGGAAATGCTGCTGACCGGCGATTTCATGGATGCCGCCACGGCGCTGCAACGGGGCTTCGTCAACCGGGTGGTGCCGGCGGCGGACCTGGATGGGGCGGTGGCCGACCTGGCCGCGCGGATCGTCGCCAAGCCGCCCCTGTCGGTGGCCTACGGCAAGCGGATGTTCTACCGCCAGGCCGAACTGGGCCTAGAGGAAGCCTACCGCTTCGCCGCCGAGGTGATGGCCTGCAACATCGACACCGAAGACGCCCGCGAAGGCATCAAGGCCTTCGTCGAAAAGCGCCCGATGCCAGCCTGGAAGGGACGGTAGTCCCCCCTGGGACGCCGCCACATCCGGGTTGACTCCCGGCCCCTTTGCAAGCAACGTCTGTGTGTTCGCTTCGACGGGCGACCCATGGGGGGACGGGGCATGGCGGAATCGCGGCAAGATGCCAGGGCCGACGGCAACGGGAATGTAGTCGTCCAGATCGTCGGCGCCGGCAACGCCGTCACCATCGCCGGGGCGGAGCGGCTGATCCTCCGCGACTACCGGAAATTGGCCGAGGTCAAGGTGGACGCGGCCCAGGCGGGGCAACCGGGCTGGACCGCCACCGGCCGGCGGGAGACCGGCATTCTCTACCCCCACAACCTGGAAAGCCTGCCGCTGCAAGGGCGCGAGACCTTGCTGAACGGCCTCAAGGCCTGGCTGCGGGCGGAAACCAAGGTTTCCGTCCATGTCCTGATCGGCGGCGGCGGGCGGGGCAAGACCCGCCTGGCCGCCGAACTGGCCGCCTGGGCGCGGGACGCGGGCTGGACCGCCGGCTTCGCCGCCCGCGACGACCTGGACCGCTTCCGCCAGGCCGGCTTCCGGACCCGCTGGGAAGCGCCCACCCTGGCCGTCGTCGACTATGCGGCGGCCAAAAGCGTGGAAATCAAGGCTTGGCTGCGCGCCCTGGCGCAGGAGTCGGACGGCGATGGCCGTTTCCCCTTGCGCCTGTTGCTGCTGGAACGCCAGGGCGGCGAAGGATATGCTTGGTGGCGGGAAGTATTCGGCGGCGCCGGCGTGGAAGGCGATGCCGTCCGCGACCTGCTGGCCGTCGGCGCGCCGGCGACCGTCGGCGTCATCGACAATGCGCGGGATCGCCACGCCGTCTTCGCCGCCGCTTTCGCCCAGGCGAGCGACAAGGCGGCCCCCGCCCCGTCCCCGGCCCTGGACGAGGTCCTGGCCCGCGCCAGCCTGGGGGGCGAGCCCCTGTTCCTCGCCATGTTCGGCCTGATCGCGGCGCGCCAGGGGCTGGAAGCCGCCAAGGCCCTGCCGGCCGACCGCATCGCCCTCGACCTGGCCGGCCAGGAACTGGAGCGCATTGGCAGGATATGGGAATCCCATGGCCTGCCGGTGGGCCGGGACCGGCCGCTGCACCGCCACCTGGCGGCCCTGGCGACCCTTTCGGAAGGCCTGTCGGAAACGGACACCCACGCGGCAGTCCAGCGGGAATGCGACGCCACGCACCGATCCATCCCGGCGGGCGGCACCGAAGCC
>JAMOBD010000095.1 GCA_039908345.1 Magnetospirillum sp. WYHS-4 | reverse complement strand
AACGACAGAGAAAATGTTCCACTACATTTTTCGCCAGGTCCGGATTTCAGGCCAAAAAACCCAATATTTTCAATAGGGGCCTCTCCCAAAACGCCCCTCCACTGTTCAAGTTGGGCCTAACTGGTGAATTTCCGTTCGGTGTATTTTTAAATGCTGCCGTGAATGTAAAATCTAATAACAGGCTTCTGTGGCCGGCGTTTATGACGAGCAATCCCCAGTTTGCTCCGCTGGCAACGGAGCTTCAATCGGTTGTTGATCTGTGCTTGAGGCAAAATCCTTTGGAGCGTCCGACCGCGGACGCCTTGGTTTCTCTATCGGAGGAGTTATGCTACATTGATTTGGCTCGGCATACTGCTGTCGTTAATAATATTATTCAGAGTGGATATAGTGCGTTTGCGGCGAAGCCTGGTGGGGAAACAGTATTTTTTTCAATGGAAAGCCTTTATGGGGCCAAGAGGAACGAAGTTAAGATTGGGTCGATGATTTGTTATTGCTCTTTTGAAGGAAGGCCGCGTTTTCGTGCCCACCCCGTGACCATAATTAATAATAATGCTAATAAAGTGGGAGGGGGTGGGTAGTGCTGATCTTCCGCCACCCGTTCCGGAAATCGGCGATGAACTCCGGGAGCGTCTGGAAGAAGAAGAACGGGAAGAAGGCCGCGCCGAAGTCGGTGCGCTGCGACAGGTTCCGTTGGGTGAGCGCAAGGGCCTTCTCGTCCTCGAAGACCGCCAGGATGCGGGGCGAGTGCGGATCGTCGAACTGCCGTTCGATGGCGTGCTCCCCGATGGCGTAGCGGTATTCCGCCAGCTTGTCGCTCAAACAAGACAAACATACAAACAGCAGCAAACAGGGATGCTGCTGCGGATCGAAAAAGGGAAGGAACCGGGGCCGGGATCAATGCCGGGATCAATGCTCTCGACGGGCAAGCGGCCGTGAGGTAGCATCATGGCATGACGAAAACGATCATCCGCACGACGGTTGCGCAGATTCCCAGCGAGCTTTCCGCCTTCTCCCGCGAACGGCGGGTCGAGGTCCGCGTGATCGATGCGACCGAAGAGGAGGAGACGGCGCGCGTCAAGCTGGCGGTTGAGCGCGCCATGAGCGATCCCCGGCCAAGCATTCCGGCTGAAGAGGTGTTTGGGGAAATTCGTTCCCGCCTCCAGGCGAGAAAAAATAACCGCCACAATTGATGACAATGCGCCGCGTCGTATTTCGTCCGCACGCTCGACAAGACCTGGACGATATCGCCGAATTCATTGCCCTGGACAATCTGGACCGGGCCATTTCGTTCGTCGATGAACTTGGGCAGGCATGCCGGCACCGGGCCGATTTTCCGCTTTCCGGTCGTGATCGCTCGGATATGGCGGCCGGCTTGCGGAGCTTCGCCCACAAGAACTACGTCATCTACTATTTCGTTTTGGCGGGCGGCAACGGTATCGAGATTGCCCATGTGATCCACGGCGCGCGCGATCATGAAACCATCATGCGCGACGAAGACGAAAGCCTCGGGTAAGCCTTGCCATGCTTCCCGTTCGTCACGATGTCCGCGCACGGCCCGGAAAATTCACGGCGACCACGTTGCCACCCAGCCTTGTCGGTTCGCCGACGATTTCCATGACCCGGTTCGCCCATGCTTCCAGGGCGTGGCGCCGTTCGTTGAGATAGAGCGCCTTGTTGTAGACACCGGCAACGCCCGCCTTCGCCCCGCCGGAGATATGGTTGACGCAGGCCTCGACGACGTGGGGCGGAATGCCGAGCCCCTCGTTCATCATCGTCACCATCGTCCGTCGCAGGTCGTGCAAATTCCAATCGGGCATCGGCGCGACGCCAGCTTTCGCCCGGCGGCCGTTGATCCCAGTGTCGATCCACTTTCGGAAATATTCCTTGGCCGCGGCGCCCTGTGGCGTTCGCATTCAGGGTTGATTGGCGTCACTGGCGCTGTACACTTCTCGATGTGCCGGGGAGCCAATTTCTGGAGGATACCGTGGTGGAATTGGATTGGAAGAAGTGGTTCGAAATTGGCCATGAAACGATAGATTTCGAACACAAGGTGTTTTTCTCTCTTATTCACAAACTTCAATGTCTTACTACAGATAATCATGCGGCTGACGATATCAGAAGAACTATGAACGAAATTATGAAATACGCTGAATTTCATTTTGTGAGCGAAGAAAATATTATGATCGAATGCAATTATGACAAATTAGAATCGCATGTCATATTGCATAGGAATCTACTGCGTGATCTTCGTGATGCAATTACTATGCATGAGGGTGGCGCAGAAAACGATGAGGAAATAGTAACATTTTTATTTAATTGGCTTCTTGAGCATACCATTAAGGCTGATCTGGATATATCTAGGCACGTTAAAGAGAAAAATCTAAGATGCTATTTCAATGTCGGCGCTTAACCGGTAATCGGCGGATAGGGGCGCGCCCTGGGCGGCCCCTGAATCCAGCGGCATCGAACTACACGCGCCCAGTCCGGATCGTTCCGGCAAGCCACTTGTAGCTGTCCTTCGGAGTACGCTCCAGGGTGTCGTAATCGACCCTGACGATGCCGAAACGCTTCGACAGGCCGAAGGCCCATTCGAAGTTGTCGAGCAGCGACCAAACCAAGTAGCCCTTGACGTTGCAGCCGTCGGCGAGCGCGCGGGCCACCGCGGCGACATGGTCCCGGAGGAAGGCCACCCGGTCCGCATCGTGGACTTGGCCGTCGGCCGAGACGACATCCTCGTACGCGGCGCCGTTCTCGGCGACGAAGACGGGCAGATTGCCGTACCGGTCCCGGAATTCGCAAAGCTGGTCGTAGAGCCCGTCCGGCTGTACCGGCCAGCCCATGGCGGTGAAGCGGTCGCAATGGGGATCGCCCCAGAACACGTCGAAGGGACGGCCTTCCTCGTACTTCATGGTCATGCGGGAGTAGTAGTTGATGCCCAGAAGATCGAGGGGAAACCTGATGGCCTCCAGATCGCCCGGCTTGACGATGGACGCCATCTTTTCCGCCAGAACGTCGGGAATGGCGCCGTGCATCACCCCATCCAGCGGCACCCGGTTCCACACCGCGTCCCAGCGGATGGCGGCGGCGCGGTTCTTCGGATCGTCATCCTGGGGACGGCAGGGCTGCAGGTTGATGACGGTGCCGAGCGTCGCCGCGGGGTCGTTGGCGCGAATGGCGCGCAGAGCGGCGCCCTGGGCGAGATTCTGGTGATGCAGCGCCTTGAGGATGCCGTCCTCGCCCAGCTTGTGGCCCGGCGCGTGATCGCCGTTGCCGTAGCCGATGATGGCGACCACGTTGGGCTCGTTCAGCATGAACCAGTCCTTGACCCGGTCGCCCAGGCGCCTTGACGCGACATCGGCATAGGCGGCGAAGGGACCGACCACCTCGCGGCCCTGCCAGCCCCCCTTGTCCTCCAGGGGTTGCGGCAGGTCCCAGTGGTAGAGGCAGGCCATGGGGCGAATGCCCGCCTCCAGTATCTTGTCCACCAAGCGGTCATAGAAATCGAGCCCCTTGGGATTCACCGCCCCGCTGCCGGTGGGCACGATACGCGGCCAAGCCAGCGAGAAGCGGTAGGCATTGAAGCCGGCCGCCTTCATCAGGGCGATGTCCTCGGGATAGCGGTGGTAGTGATCGCAAGCCACCTTGGCGGTGCTGCCATCCTGGATACGTCCCTCGGCGGTGAAGGTGTCCCAGATGGTCATGCCGCGCCCATCCTCGTCGTAGGCGCCTTCGATCTGATAGGCCGCCGTGGATGCGCCCCACAGGAAGTCCCCGGGGAACCGGACGGTGGTCCCGCTTTCGGCTTGGTCGGCGATCATGGTCGTCTCTCCCCCGTCTCCGGTCCCTGGACACGGCCCCATCATGCCACCGTCGACGCCCCCCGTCACCCCACGAAGCGTCGCACCCGCGGGATGAAGTCCTCGACCACCAGCGGCTTGACCGTGAAGTCGTCGGCTTCCAGGCCCAACACTTCCCGGCGGGTTTCCAGGTTCGCGTCGGCCGTCACCACGATGATGGGCACGCGCTCGGTACGAGCGTCCCGCTTGAGGGTACGCAGCAACTGCAACCCGTCCATCTTCGGCATGTTGACGTCGGTGATGATCAGGTGGGGCAAGCCGTGCTCCGTCACGTGGTCCAGGGCTTCCTGTCCGTTTTCCGCGGTCGCCGGCTCGATGCCGATACCGCGCAGATTGAGCGCCAGCATGCGACGGAAGACCGGATCGTCGTCCACCACCAGGACCCGGGGTTCCACCCCCGGCAAGGCGGCGAAGAAGGTGCTGCCCTTGCCTTCCGCCGATTCCACGGACAGGAGGCCACCCAGGGCTTCCATGGTTCGGCTGCTGAGAGGCAAGCCAAAGCCCGTGCCCTTCTCGCCGGCGGTTCCGTCGGTTGAAATCTTTTCTTCGAGCACGAAGAGTTTCGGGATGATGGCCGCCGGAATTCCGACCCCCTGGTCGCGCACGGCGATGGTGGTCGGAGCCTCGGGCGGGGCAAAGATGTCCACCTCGCCGCCCCGATGGCTGAACTTGATCGCGTTGGACAGGAGGTTCTGCAAGACTTGCCCGAACAAGGTTCCGTCGGTGAAAAGCCGGGAACCGGGAGGCACTCGGTTGCGAATCGCGACTCCCTTCTGGTCGGCCAGAAGCGCCACCTTGTTGGCCGCGATCTCCACCAGGTAGTGGCCGTCAAGGAAGCGAGGCGCCGGAGTGATCTTGCCGGTCTGCAGCTTGCTGACGTTGAGCAGGTCTTCGATCACGTCGAGGAGGATGGCGCCGTTGTCGACGATGAAGCGCAGGTTTTCCGCATGAGTCGGATGCAGTGGAATGTCCTGACGGATGGTCATCAACTGCAACAATCCGATGATCGCCCCCAGGGGGCCCCTCAGATCATGAGCGACCAGGGCGACGAACCGGTCCTTGAGCCGGGTCGCTTCCTCCGCCTCCTCCCGCGCCTTCTCCAACTCGCGCTCGCGGCGCCAGTGCAGCGCCGCCACCTGGGCCACATGCCAGGCGAGCGGAGGCAATTCGCCGGCCTCGGCCACCAGATAGTCCTGGGCCCCCAAGGCCACGCATTGCATGCCCAACTCTTCCTGGTCGGGGCTCACCACGACCACGACCGGGATGTCCCCGGCCTCGGCGAGGAAGCTCTCGAGGGCATCGGCTCCCTGCACGTCGGGCAAGGATAGCGAAAGAAGGACGACGTCGACGTCGGGATGGCGGCACTCGCAGACGATGTCCAGGGCCTGGCCCAAGGTGGGCACACTGGTCACATGGCCGGCGGAGCGACCGACACGGGCCTCGGGCCGTGGCGGCGGCACGCCCACCGCCAGAAGCGCCGTCGGTCCCGGATCGGAAAAGCGGATGCTGTCGTAAGGCATGGTAATCCTCACCCATTCAATGGCCTGCCCAGGGAGATTGGAGGCATTCTGGAAGGAGGATATTTCCGTATGGTTTCGCGGCGGGGAAGATTGCGCGACTCTGGCGCGGGTTCGATCCCGGCTCAGGCCTGGAACAGGCAGCGCACCAGATCCGTCGACTGCAGGGCATAGCCCCCGTCGCCGCGCGGCAGAAGAAGCTCGCCGTCGGGAATGCCGGCCAGGGTCTTTTGGATTTTCACCGAGGCATCGGCGGTAAGGTTGGCCTTCCAGGCCAAGGCGGCCACGCGTTGGGAATCCCCGCTCGCCAGCATCGTCTCCACCTTGGCGATGGGAACCCCGGCCTGAAGCGCCAGGGCGTGGCGGACGAAGGCCATGTCGCCTCGCCGCAGGGCATCCAGAATGGCCGGTTCGCCGATGTGTTGGCGATCGAACATCACCCGCGCCCGTGTTTCCGCCGTCTTGGGATCGGGTGGCGGCACCGATGCGGCTCCCCCCATCCGTTTGTGCACCGCGGCCCGCAGTTCGTCGGCCGCCTTGCCGCCGATAGCGTTCCTGGCGATCAGGGTCTCGACCAATTTGTCGCCGACCAGCCCGGCGATGCGCCGGATCGTCGCGTCCGGCAGGTTGGCGCGGTCCACCAGCGCCTCGTGCCATTCGGGCCGATCCTTGGCCACGTCGACGATATGGTTCAGGGTATCGCCGCCGATAGCCGCCGTCCGGTTGCAAAGCAGGGCGGTCACCGCTGCGCTGTCGTTGGTGGTGGCGACCGCATGGGAGACTTTTCCCGCTAAATTATCGCGCTGGGCGACCGCGACCAGCGCGGCGCTGTCCAGGCCTTCGGCGACGATGTCCAGCAGATCGTCGTCGCTCAGGACGGGCGAATAGCGCAGCATGGGGGCCGCCACGATGGCTTCGGTGTCGCGAGCCAAGGCCTTGGCGACATGGGGCGGCACGGCGTCGAGGGTCTTGACCTCCTCGGCGACGATGGCGCGCACCGCCGGCAGTTGATCCTTGGACAAGGTCTCCAGGACCTCGTGGACAATGCGGGTGACCTTGGCGTTTTCCTCATCCGACAGGGCGGGCATGATCTGGCCGATCTTGCGGGCAAGGTCGCAACGCACGAAATCGTCGTCGTCCCGTGCCAATATCCGGTCCGCCTGCAAGGGCGTTCCCCGGTTGTTGACCACCGCGCGGCGAACGTCGGGAGACGAGTCGGACGCCAGGAAATAAAGAAATTCCGGAGGCAGATCCGGCCGCGCTGCCAAGTCCCGCTTCTGCCCGGCGGATCCGGAGGCCGCGATGGCCTTCGCCTCGTCGTAGGACACAGGCGCCCCACCGGCCCCGGCACCCGCGACCGCGGGCTTGCGGCTATTTCGGCTGAACAGCCAACTCAGCACCCGATCTTCCCCGTTCCACGCGCTCCCCCAAGACCGGATAGCAGGATTTGGGCGACGAGAAAAGAGCGTGGCCTTACCACTGCAGCGCAATCGGGTGAAGACGGAGGGTTTCGCCAAAGCCTGGGAGCACGGACCTCTCGTCCGCGGAAGGCGGGCCGGAGGCCCGTGTTCGACGCGTTCGTCTCCTCTGGGTTCCTTCGCCCTGGCCCGAGCCCGCATCCCGCCGGAGCCCGGAGGAGTTCCGATTCCCATCTTCCGTTATGTTCACCTATTATGCTTGACATTTGCGGAATCATTAAGGAATATCGACATATCATGCGGCGTAGTTCTTTCTAATTTCGGGGTGACTTG
>JAMOBD010000094.1 GCA_039908345.1 Magnetospirillum sp. WYHS-4 | reverse complement strand
CGGGAGGGGCCGCCGGTGTTGGCGGTTGGGCTCCGGCCGGGAGCGCCTCGGCCGGCGCCGGGACCGGTGGCGTGAGAGCGGTCGGCTTGTTGGCATCGGCGGCCGGAGCGGCGGCTGGAGCGGGCTTCGCCTGGGCCTTGGCGAGAGAGTCGGGGGTCGGACGGCCCACGTCGATGACGATCCCCTTGCCCGACAGGAAATGCTTGATGGTGGCGCCAGGCACCGTGTTCAAGGTGACCGCCAGGCGCTTGCCCTTCATCTCGGCGCTGGCTCCGCGGATGAAGGGGGGCGGATCGCTCTTGAGGCGGGACAGGTCCGGACGCGCTCCTCGGGCGAAGATCACCACGGTACCTTGGTCGGTGTCGGCCACCCCGTAGTCGACTTCCTTGGGCCAGTCGAAGACCACGCGGGTATAGTCCGCATGTTCGCCGATTCGCACCTTGAGCGCGGGCAGGTCGGTGGGCAGGGGCGTTCCCGGCGTCGGGTCGGCGGTGGGCTTGGCCGGCGGCTTCGCCTCCGCCTTCCTGGGTTCCGGCTTCGGTTCGGTTTTGGGCGCCTGCCCGGTGATGTCGACCACCACCGCCGCCCCGGTATCGAAGGCGCGCGCCCCAAAGGGGCCCGTCAGGGTGAAGGTCACCTGCTTCTTGTCGGCGCTGGGCTTGGCGTCCTTGATGTACTTGGCCAATGCCTTCACGGCACCGGCGTAGGAGGCGTCGATGGGCCGGCCGAAGGTCACCACCAACTGGTCGCCTTTCACCGTGGCCGAGTACTTGACCGGCAGTTCCCAGGCGAAGACCAAGCGGCCGTAATCCTCATGGGGGGCGCCCTTGACCGCGACGCTGTCGGCCCGTGCCCCGATGGTGGCGGCGAGGAATGCGGTCAGGGTTAAAGTGGCGAGGCGGGGGAATCGCACCATCAGTCGGTCCCCGCCGTGCTCAGGATGACGATATCGACGCGCCGCGCCAAAGCTTGCCGTTGGGCCTCGGGCAGGCCGGCCAGGTCCTGGCTGCGGCTATCGGAATAGCCGTAGGCGACGATGTCGTGGGGATAGCCGACCCGCCGCAAGGCGTTCGCCACCGCCGCCGCTCGTCCCAGGGACAGCTCCCAGGCGGAGGAATATTCCTGTCCCGGCGAGCCCTGGGATTCGGAATGGCCGCCCACTCCAATGGTATTGCCGACGTTACGGAGCAGCCCCCCCAGGGCGAACACCGCCTCGCGGGCCTTTTCGGTCATGATGGCGCGACCCGATTCGAACAGCAGTTCGCTCGGCAGGGCGACCACCAGACGCTCTTCCTGCCGGACGAACTGAACCCCCGCCAGGAGGGGATCGCGACTCGCGGTCTCGGCCAGCACCGACCCCAGATAATCCAGGTTGACCGCCTGGCGGCGGAAGATGGTGCCGATGTTGAAGGCCACGGTGGGGATCTTGGCGTTCTCGGGCTTGATGGGACTGAGGCTTTGCGACAGGGAATCGGCGATCTCCTTCCACTTGTCCGCCTGGACGTGGGACATGGAGAACAGCATCACGAAGAAGGTCAGCATCAGACATACGGTATCGGTGAAGGTCAGCAGCCAGACCTTTTCCTGTTCCACCTTGGGAAGCCTCTCGAAATCCTCGTCGTCCAGACCGGGCGCCATGGGACGGCCTCGCTCACGGGGGGGGCGGCGAAGGCGCCGCCGGAGCTTCCGGGGGCGCGACGGGTGGCGGGAGCGGGGCTTCGACCTTGGCGCCCGAGGCCGGCGTGGCCGGCTTCGGGGCCGGTGCCGCGGGCCTGGCCGGAAGGTCGAAGCGGACCCGTGCCTCGTCCAGCGGGCGGGACAGGAACCACAGGACGAGTTCCTTGGGCTCGCCGGGCTTCAGCGCTACCGAGACCGATTCGGGAGGCACGCCGCGTTGGGCCATGGCGCGGGCGAAGGTTCCGGCCCGCGCGCTTTCCAGGGTCTGGCCTACCGGCAGGTCGCGGCCGATGGCGTATTTGCTGTTCAGCACCAGTTCCATTTCGTAGCGCATGCCCGGAGACCGGCGGCTGAGTTCCGCCACGATGCGATCGAGCAACGGCATCTGGTTGTCCCGCAAGTGAGCCTGGTCGGCGACGAACAAGGCATCGGCGGGCATCACGACCCGCATGGCCCGGCCCGGAGTAACGGCTTCGACCCGGGTGATCTGGATTTCGGCGGCGAAAGTACCGGCGATCTGCTCCTGGAACTCGGCCCCGGCAGCCACCAAGTCACCTTCCTTGGACGTGAAGTTGGTGGGATCGGACGTCGGGGAAAGCAGGGACGCGAAGGTGGACGTCAGGCCTTCCATGACGGCCTTGGCCTTGGCGTCCTCGGTGGTCGAGATGGATACCAAAAGGATGAAGAAGGCAAGGATCAGGAGGTACAGGCCCAGGAAGAGGGCGAGGGTGGGGGAACTCGTGCTTTCCTCTTGCCGGGGCGAGGCGCCGAGAAGCTCTTCCATGGCCGTCTAATCGAAGCTGGCGAACAGCGCGTCGATCTCCGCTTGCGATTTTGCGTCGGTCTTGAGCTGAGGGCCGTGCAGGAGGTCCGCATCGGTGATCGGCGGTGGCTCCGCCTCCGCGGGATTCGCGGGGTTGGCGGCCTTTACTTTCTCGATCTCCTGCCCGAAAGCTTCCACCAGGGCATCGATCTTCTGCTCGATATGCTTCAGCGCCCGAACGACCTTGGTGATACGTTGGCCGGTGATGTCCTGGAAGCCGCAGGCCTCGTAGATCCGGGTGGTGGCGTCCATCAGGGCCTCGGAGTCCTCCTGCGCCAAGTGGGCCATCACCTTTTCCACCGATTCGGTGGCGTCCATGATGGCGTTGGTCGCTTCCGCCGTGGCTTCGACGATGGCATCCAGTTCGTCGGCGGCGGTCGGAATGTATTCGTCCCTGACCTCGTCGGGCCGCAAGGCCGCAATCTCGCGCTTGGCCGTCTCGATGTAGGTGGCCAGCGCTTCCAACTCGTTGTAGATCTGCAGGTCGCTGGTGGAAAGGTCGCCTTTGAGCGTAGCCATCAAACTATGCACGACATCGGCGACCTCGCTGATCCGGACGGTATCATCCCGGTTCTTGCGGAGTTCATCGAGACGCGCACCCAGTTCGGCGTCCACCTCGCCAACGGCCATTCGCGTTTCCAGTCCTTAGAACTCGCCCAGCACGCTGACCAGTTTCGCCTTCAGCGTCTCGGCGTTGAAGGGCTTGACGATGTAGTTGGAAACCCCGGCCTCCTTGGCCGCGATCACGTTCTCCGACTTGCTTTCGGCCGTGACCATGATGAACGGGATGTGCTTCAGCTTGGGGTCCGCGCGAACCTCGCGCAGCAACTGGATACCGGTCATCGGCTCCATATTCCAATCCGAGATCACCAGGCCAAACGTCCCCTGCCGCAGCTTCTGCAGGGCCATCGAGCCGTCCGTCGCCTCGTCGATATTCACGAAATTCAGTTGGCGCAGCAGATTGCGGATGATGCGCAGCATGGTCTTGTAGTCATCCACGATCAGGACGTTCATGTTCATGTCGACAGCCATCTAGCTCTCCATCTTCGGCTCGGCGCGTGTCGAAATCGATACCCCACGAGGAACCCCGCGGATCGCTGGATTCTTTCCCATGAAACTAGTTAAATCAAGGGTGAAAGCGGCGCAACCCTTTTCCTGCCGAACTTTCGGGTTTCTGAGTCCGACTCCCACTTCAGCCTCCCGACCCCAGGCCGGGTTGCGGCATCTGGCGCAGGCGCATCAGTTCGGTGGTCACTTCGGAGGCCTTGTTTGGATTCATCTTTCCCATCACTTCCGCCAGTTTCTTTTCCTTCATACGCTCCACGATGTTCAGCAGAGTGTCCATGTCCAGGCCTTCGAACACCGTAGCGGCATCCTTGGGCTTCATGCTTTCATAGATCTTGACCAAGCTCAGCAGCTTATCCTCCTGCTGCTTGTCGTAGGTCTTGATCAGCTTGTCGATGGTGTCCTGAAACCGCTTCAACTCGACGATTTTCTTGTCGATTCGGGCCTCGGCGGCATTCAGCAGGCCGGTCCGCACGTCCAACTCCCGCGCCCGCGCCTCCAGGATCTCGCGCCGTTCGGCAAGCTGCTGCAACAGGTCGATTTCGGCCTGGGTCAGCAGGGTCGGATCGCGGGTGGTGAGGCTTTTGGCCACCGCGTCCTCGTCGGGTTTGGCGGGCGCGGCCGGGGTTTGGGCCGGAGCCGAACCCGGAACCGGGGCGGCGAAGGCATCGGGCGACTTCGGGTCCCGCTTGGCCTCATCCGGCTTCGCGGAAGCCGCAGGGGCCGGGGCGGCAGGCTTGGCGGGCTGCGCTTGGCCGGGGGGTTCGGTTCCGGGCGGCTGCTGAGCCACGGCGCCGGCGACCGTCAGGGCACCCGCGCGGATGCCGTCCACCCCCTGCCAGATGCTGCCGATCTTCACCGTCAGCATCAGAGAGGCGGCGAAGATGGTGATCGGCAGGAAGCGGATGCGGGACAGCAAGTCCAAGGCGTTGGCGAGGGTCATCGCACTTCTCCTACCGGGCCGACTCGAGGGCCTTGAGCAACTCGCGCTCGGCTTCGGATCGGGGTTCCGGGATGCCCTGCAGCGGGGAACGCGTCGCGGGACGGGTTTCCGGCGGGGCCTTCAGCCCCGTGTCGACCTTGGGGATCGGGATCTTGGCGCGGGGGGGCTCGGGGGCGGCTGCGGGTTGCGGTGCCGCCGCTGCCGCCGCGGCTGCGGCCGTGGCCAGGGAGACGGCCGGCCGGGTGCCGCCCGTCACACCGCCCGCAGGCGCCGATTCCTTGCGGGCAGATCGGACGGCATCTTCGAGACGGTCGGCCGTCGCGCCGCCCCGGTCCATCAGGAAGGCGAGATCGTCGCGCAAGGCCTGGGCCTTCTTGATCTGCTCCTGCAGAGTGTCGGCCATGTCGCGCAAGCGGCCGATGCTGTCTTCGGCGCGACGCGTGGCTTCGCCGAAGGTGGCGGCCACCCGCTCCAATTCCGCCTTGTCCTGGCGCAGGACGCCCAGCCGGCGATTGAGGATCACCGAATAGACGATGGTCACCGCCAGGAGGACGGCGACCAGGATGTCGAGAAGCAGGGCGAAGACCATGGACGACTCCTCTACCCGGAAACCTTCTTGACGATGCGCTCGCTGACCCGGATGGCCACGTGATTGCCCTTGCGGCCCATCGATCCGGAGTACATGGCGACGTCGCCGCAATGAAGTTCGACCGTCGATTCTGGGGTGGCGTTCAACATCAACTGCGAGCCGATCTCCAGATTGAAGATGTCGCGCAATTTCAAAATCTGTTGGTCGAGAACCGCTTCCATCTCGACGTCGGTGAGCCACAGTTCTTCGGCCAAGTGGGTTTCCCAGATCGAGTCGCGACCGAACTTTTCGCCCATGAACATCTGCAGCAGCAGTTCGCGGACCGGTTCCAGGGTCGCGTAGGGCAGAAGAAGTTCGAGGCGTCCGCCGCGGTCTTCCATGTCGATACGCAGGCGGGCGACGATGGCCGCGTTGGACGGCCGGGAAATGGTGGCGAAGCGGGGATTGGTCTCCAGGCGATCGAAGCGGAAGGTGACCGGCGACAGGGGCTCGAAGGCGGCGCTCAGGTCGTTCAGCATGACATGCACCATGCGTTCGACCAGGCTACGTTCGATGGTCGTGTAGGGGCGGCCCTCGATGCGCATCGCCGCGGTGCCGCGCCGTCCGCCCAGCAACACGTCGACGATGGAATAGATGAGCGACGAATCGACGGTCATCAGGCCGTAGTTGTCCCATTCCTCCGCCTTGAAGACGCTCAGCATGGCGGGCAGGGGGATGGAGTTCAGATAGTCGCCGAATCGGATGGAGGCGATGTTGTCCAGCGAGACTTCCACGTTGTCCGAGGTGAAGTTGCGCAAGGACGTCGACATCAGGCGCACCAGACGGTCGAAGACCACCTCCAGCATCGGCAGGCGCTCGTAGGAGACCAGCGCGCTGTTGAGGATGGCCTGGATGCCCGATTTCTCGGAGCCTTCGTCGTGCTCGTCGTCGAAACCCAGCAGGCTGTCGATTTCGTCCTGGTTGAGCACGCGGGTCGATTCGCGGCCCGTGGAAGCCGAGGCCGATTCGGCCCCGCCGCCGCCGCCGCCGCCGACCATGGCTTCCCATTCGGCCGCCAAGTCGTCCTGGTCGTCGCCGCCCTCTCCGCCGCCGCCACCACCGGCGCCACCGCCCATGGCCGCTTCCCACTCGGCGGCAAGGGCGTCCTGGTCCTCGGCATCGTCAGGGGCCGTCATGCGGGCTCTCCCGTTGCGCCCGTCCTATTGGACGAGCATCTCCTTGAACAAAATGTCCTTGACCTCGGCCGGGGCGATGGCCACGTTCACCCGGGTCAGCAATTCCTCGCGCAGGCGGTACATGCCGGCCGACCCCTTCAGGTCCTCCACCCGCAGCTCCCGCAGGTAGACCTGGAAGTTGTCGCGCACCCTGGGCATCAATTGGACCACCTTCGGTTCATCCTTCTTATCGGCCAGTTCGAGAGCTACCTTGATCTTCAGGAAGGTGGGCTTGCGCCCGCCCCCGGTGTTCAGATTGACCAGGATCTCCTCGATGTCCATGAACACCGCCTCGCCGGTCTGCGGAGTCGCCTCCTTGGCCTTCTCGCCCCCGGCATCCTCGGCACCGCTGATCATCTTGACCAGGGGATCGAGAAGCCCGGTGAAGTAGGCCGTCGCCACGCCGCCGATCACCACCAGGAGCGCCACGCCGATCAGAATGATCAGCTTCTTCTTGCCGCCTTTGCCGCCTTCGTCGCCGCCTTCGCCGCTGCCGACGTCTTCGTCCTGATCGTCTTCCGCCATCGTTGATTCCGTCCGAAGCCCGGCGGCCGGGAAACCCGAAGCCGCTCCTGTCACTCGACTATACCCTAGATCGCGACGGTTAATAACTGGTTGCGAGATTGGTCAGGGCAGTCGGGTGAGGGCCCCCAAAGGGGAACGAACCTGCCCATCCCGCCCGCAATCGGCGGGCGGGACGCCGGCGTTCCGTAATATTGACCCACATAATCTCATATGTTCGCTTTATGGACTTTAGTCGCGTTTTGTTCTGTGGCAGTATGCCTCCATTCCATCTCGCCGTTCCCGCCCGCACCGGGAAGGAACCGGATCACGATGGAACATTTATCAAACTGAAGCCAGGAGTATGTGTCATGAGTCTTTTCTGGAGCGACGACGTGGATAACAACGGGAA
>JAMOBD010000093.1 GCA_039908345.1 Magnetospirillum sp. WYHS-4 | reverse complement strand
GGCCCGGCGGTGGTCAAGGGGCTGGTCGATGCCGGGGCGTTGCGGGTTCTCCAGGTGGCGGCGCGTCCGCCCTTGCCCCGCCCCGACTGGGCGCACCCGGGACCGACGCTGTCCGACGCCCAGGACGTGGCCGCCGCCGACCTGGCGGCCAAGGTGGCCGACGGCTTTTCGGTGACCCTGTTGGACGGGGTGCCGGGGTCCGGCAAGACCGAGGTCTATTTCCATGCGGTGGCGGAGGCGTTGCGGCGCGGCCGCCAGGTGCTGGTGCTGCTGCCGGAAATCGCGCTTACCGCCCAATGGCTGGACCGCTTCCGCGACCGCTTCGGCGCCCCGCCGGCGGTCTGGCATTCCGACTTGGCCATGGGGCTCCGGCGCCAGACCTGGCGGGCGGTGGCGGAAGGGCGGGCCGGGGTGGTGGTGGGGGCGCGCTCCGCGCTTTTCCTGCCGTTCGCGAACCTGGGACTCGTCGTCGTCGACGAAGAACACGACGCGGCCTTCAAGCAGGAAGAGGTCGTCATCTACAACGCCCGCGACATGGCGGTGGTGCGGGCGCGGCTGGGGGAGATTCCGGTGGTGCTGGCCTCGGCCACGCCGTCCCTGGAGACCGTGGTCAATGTCCGCCAGGGCCGCTATGGGCTCAGCCATCTGCCCGACCGCCACGCGGGGGCGGAACTGCCCGGCGTCGCCCTGATCGACCTGATAAAGGCCCCGCCGCCTCGCGGGCACTGGCTGTCGCCGCCTCTGGTCGATGCCCTGAAGGCCACCTTCGCCTTGGGCGAGCAGGCCATGCTGTTCCTGAACAGGCGGGGCTACGCGCCCCTGACCCTCTGCCGGGCCTGCGGGCATCGCTTCCAGTGCCCGCGTTGCACCGCCTGGCTGGTCGAGCACCGGCAGGCCAAGCGTCTGCTCTGCCACCACTGCGGCCATGCCGTTCGCATGCCGGAGCGCTGTCCGTCCTGCCAGGCGGAAGACAGCCTGGCCGCCTGCGGGCCCGGTGTCGAGCGCCTGGGGGAGGAAGTCGCCCGCCTGTTCCCCGACGTCCGCCATCTGATCGCCGCCAGCGACACGGTCACCGGCCCCAAGGCCGCCGCCGAACTGGTGCGGCGCATCGAGGACCACGAGGTCGATCTGGTGGTCGGCACCCAGATCGTCGCCAAGGGTTACCACTTCCCCATGTTGACCCTGGTGGGCGTGGTGGATGCCGACCTGGGCCTGGAAGGGGGCGACCTCAGGGCGGCGGAACGGACCTTCCAACTGCTCTATCAGGTGGCGGGCCGGGCGGGCCGGGCCCAGCGGCCGGGGCGGGTGCTGCTGCAGACGACCATGCCCAATCATGCGGTCATGCAGGCCCTGGCGGCGGGGGATCGCGAACGTTTCCTGGAGGTGGAGGCCAAGGGCCGCCAGGAAGCGGGCATGCCGCCCTTCGGGCGCTTGGCGGCGCTGATCGTCTCGGGCGAGGAACTGTCTGCGGTCGAGGCCGTCGCCCGGGCGCTGGGCCGCGCCGCCCCGCGGGAAGAAGGCATCCAGGTTCTGGGACCGGCCCCGGCGCCGTTGGCCCTGTTGCGCGGTCGCCACCGCTATCGGCTGCTCCTGAAGGCGCGCAAGGACGTCAACGTGCAGGCGGTCCTGCAAGCCTGGCTGGCGG
Source organism: Magnetospirillum sp. WYHS-4 (assembly GCA_039908345.1). NCBI lineage: Bacteria > Pseudomonadati > Pseudomonadota > Alphaproteobacteria > Rhodospirillales > Rhodospirillaceae > Magnetospirillum > Magnetospirillum sp. WYHS-4. The sequence continues at coordinate 5,626 of JAMOBD010000093.1, read as the reverse complement.
CCGTTCCCCATTCCCGCAAGCTGCGGGTCCAGGTGGACGTGGACCCATACAGCTTCCTGTGATGCCGTCTTCCGGCCGGGTCTAGTTGCGCGACTTGTCGACCAGCTTGTTCTTGCCGATCCAGGGCATCATGGCGCGCAGCTTCTCGCCGACCTTTTCGATGTCGTGTTCGGCGTTGATGCGGCGCATGGCCTTGAAGCTGGGCTGCCCGGCCTGGCATTCCAGCATCCAGTCCTTGACGAAGCGACCCGACTGGATGTCGTCCAGAACTTCCTTCATGCGCGCCTTCACCGAGGCGTCGATCAGGCGCGGGCCGGAGACGTAGTCGCCATATTCGGCCGTGTTGGAGATCGAATAGCGCATGTTGGCCATGCCGGCCTCGTAGATCAAATCGACGATCAACTTGACCTCGTGCAGGCACTCGAAATAGGCCATTTCGGGGGCGTAACCGGCCTCGGTCAGGGTCTCGTAGCCGGCCTTGATGAGGCTGGTGAGGCCGCCGCAGAGCACCGCCTGCTCGCCGAACAGGTCGGTCTCGCATTCCTCGCGGAAGGTGGTCTCGATGATGCCCGACCGGCCGCCGCCGATGGCGGAAGCGTAGGACAGCGCGATTTCCAGGGCGTTGCCGGACGCGTTCTGGTGCACCGCCACCAGGCAGGGCACGCCGCCGCCCTTGGCGTATTCGCCGCGCACCGTGTGGCCGGGGCCCTTGGGCGCGATCATGAACACGTCCAGGTCGGGACGGGGCTCGATCAGGCGGAAGTGGATGTTCAGGCCGTGGGCGAAGGCGAGCGCCGCGCCCTTCTTCATGTTGGGGGCCAGTTCGTCGCGCCACAGCTTGGCCTGCAACTCGTCGGGCACCAGGACCATGACCACGTCGGCCCACTTGGCGGCTTCCTTCGGGGTCAGGATCTTGAGCTTTTCCTTTTCCGCCTTGGCGCGGGACGGAGAATCCTCGCGCAACGCCACCGCCACGTCCTTGACGCCGGAATCGCGCATGTTCAGCACGTGGGCGTGGCCCTGGCTGCCGTAGCCGACGACGGCCACCTTCTTCTTCTTGATGAGCTTCACGTCGGCATCGCGATCGTAATAGACCCGCATGGTCCTGTACCCCTCTTAAGTAAGCTAGCTATTCCATGCCCAGCACCGCGGCGGCGCCGCGGGCCATGGCGACCACGCCGGTGCGGGCCACGTCGACCAGCCCCAGCGGCTCCATCAGCTTGATGAAGGCGTCCACCTTGTCGGTGTCGCCGACGATCTCGAATACGAAGGACTCGCCCGTGGTGTCCACGGGGCGGGCCCGGAAGATGGTGGCGATCTGCAGGGCCTCGCTTCGCTTCTCGGCCATGCCGCGCACCTTGACCAGGGCCAGCTCGCGCTCCACATGCGGGCCGTCCATGGTCAGGTCCTGGACGTTGTGCACCGGCACCAGGCGTCCCAGTTGGGCCTTGATCTGCTCGATCACCTGGAGCGTACCCGAGGTGACGATGGTGATGCGCGACAGGCTGGCCTCGGCATTGACCACGGCCACGGTCAGGCTCTCGATGTTGTAGCCGCGGCCCGAGAACAGGCCGACCACGCGCGCCAATACGCCCGGTTCGTTGTCGACCAGGACGGCGATGGTATGGAAGCGGATTTCCTTCTTGTCGGTCACGGGTCTTCCCCTCCTCAGGCCAGGACGACGTCTTCCTCGTCGCCGCTGGTGACGTCGGTGTCACCGGGCCCGAGGATCATGTCGTTATGGGCGTGTCCGGCCGGGATCATCGGGAAGACGTTCTCGGTCGGATCGATGCGCACGTCGACGATGACGGGGCCGTCGTGCTTGAGCATCTTCTCCAGCACGCCGCGCACCTCGCCGGGGGTGTTGGCCCGCAGGCCCAAGGCCCCGAAGGCGTCCGCCAGCTTGACGAAGTCGGGATGGACATCCATCCGGCTTTCGGAATAGCGCTCGCCGTAGAAGAGTTCCTGCCACTGGCGCACCATGCCCATGAAGCCGTTGTTGAGCAGCACCACCTTGACCGGCAGCTTGTACTGCACGGCGGTGGCGAACTCCTGCAGGTTCATCTGGATGGAACATTCCGAACTGACGCAGGCGACGATGGCGTTGGGATGGGCGATCTGCACGCCCAGGGCCGCCGGCAGGCCGTAGCCCATGGTGCCCAGCCCGCCCGAGGTCATCCAGCGGTTGGGTTCTTCCAGGTCCAGGTATTGGGCCGACCACATCTGGTGCTGGCCCACGTCGGTGACGAAGTAGGCGTCCTTGCCGCGGCACAGATCGCGCAGTTCCTCCAGCACGAACTGGGGCTTGGCCAGCTTGCCATCCTTCTTGTAGGCCAGGCACTTGCGGGCCCGCCAGCCTTCGACGGTCTTCCACCAGGCCTTCATGGCCTTGGCGTCGGTCTCGCCCTGCAGGGACTTCCAGACCTTCAGCATGTCCTCGATGACGTAGCCGGCGTCGCCGACGATGGGCACGTCGACCAGCACGTTCTTGTTGATCGACGAAGGATCGATGTCCACGTGGATCTTCTGGGCATGCGGCGCGAAGCCGCTGATCGTGCCGGTGACGCGGTCGTCGAAGCGGGCGCCGATGCAGACGATCAGGTCGGATTCGTACATCGCCATGTTGGCTTCGTAGGTGCCGTGCATGCCCAGCATGCCCAGGAACTGCTTGTCCGACGCCGGGAAGGCGCCCAGGCCCATCAGGGTCAGCGTGCAGGGAAAGCCCGTCTTGTGCACCAGTTCGGCCAGCAGGCGGCAGGCGTTGGGGCCGGAGTTGATGACCCCGCCGCCGGCGTAGACGATCGGGCGCTTGGCCTTGGCCATCATCTTGACGGCCTTCTCGATCTGGCGCGCATCGCCCTTGACCCGCGGGTTGTAGCTGCGCGGCTTGGCCTTGGCCGGAGGAATGTAGGCGGCATGGCCCATCAGCACGTCCTTGGGCAGGTCGACCACCACCGGGCCGGGCCGGCCGTTGCGGGCGACGAAGAAGGCTTCGTGCAGGACGCGGGCCAGGTTGGCGGTGTCCTTGACCAGGTAGTTGTGCTTGGTGCAGGACCGGGTGATGCCGGTGATGTCGGCTTCCTGGAAGGCGTCGTTGCCGATCAGCTGGGTCGGGACTTGGCCGGTCAGGCAGACGAGCGGGATGGAGTCCATCATGGCGTCGGTGAGCCCGGTCACCGTGTTGGTCGCGCCGGGGCCGGAAGTGACCAGCGCCACCCCCACCTTGCCGGTGGAGCGCGCGTAGCCCTCGGCCGCATGCAAGGCGCCCTGCTCGTGGCGGGTCAGCACGTGGCGCAACGCGTTCTGCTTGTAGATCTCGTCGTACAACGGCAGGGTGACGCCGCCCGGATAGCCGAACATCGTGTCCACCCCTTGGTCCTTCAGGGCCTTCAAGACGATTTCCGCCCCCGAGAACTCTTCCTTCGCCATGATCCTTTCCTTTCCAAACGGCGCCGCCCGGGGCGGCCCGGGCGGTCTTTCGCGGCGCAACCCTAGTCGGTCAAAAGCCCTCGGTCAACAAAAACCGGCGAATAAATGAAAAGATTTTCGGCTTCAGGCTTTCCGAATATTGCTCGCCGAGGACCAGGTCGGCCCGGAGCTGATGGCGCAGCCAGGTGCATTGCCGCTTGGCGTAGTTGCGGGTGGCCTGACGAGCCTTGGCGGCGGCTTCCTCCAGGCTTCCGTCGCCGGCGAGGAAGCGGGCGAGTTCGGGCAGTCCGACCGCCTTCATGGCCGGCAGGGCGGGATCGAGGTTCAAGGCCAGCAGGGCCTCGGCTTCCGCCAGCGCCCCTTCTTCCAGCATGCGGCCGAAGCGGACGTCGCAGGCGGCATAAAGAACGTCGCGCGGCGGATCGAGCGCCAGGGTCAGGAAGGGGCCGGGTACCGGTGCCTCGGCGGCCGGGGCTTCGCGTTTCCAGGCGGCCAGCGGCCGGCCGGTCGCCTTCGCCACCGCGAAGGCCCGCACCAGGCGCTGGCGGTCGCCATCGGGCAGGCGGGCCGCCGTCTCGGGATCGAGGGTGGCCAGCTCGGCGCGGAAGGCGGCGCCGCCGATCCGATCGTGGCGTTCCTCCACTTCCTTGCGCAGGATGTCGGGGACGGGCGGCACCGGAGCCAGTCCCTCGCGGAGCGCCTTCAGGTAAAGCCCCGTCCCGCCCACGACGACAGGCAGTCGCCCCGCCGCGCGCACCTCGGCAATGGTCGGGCGGGCCAGTTCCAGCCAGCGCGCCACCGAACAGGCCTGGGCGGCCGGCAACACGCCGAACAGGCGGTGCGGCACCTTGGCTTCCTCGGCCGGCGAGGGGCGGGCGGTGAGGGCATGCAGTTCGCGATAGACCTGCATGGAATCGGCATTGACCACCTCGCCCCCGAACTCGAGCGCGATGTCGACGGCCAGCGCCGACTTGCCCGAGGCGGTCGGCCCGGCGACGATGACGACCGGAGCATCCATGGCCCTAGTCATGCCCGGAAACGGGGCGGGAGGCAAACCGGACCGCTTCAATCATTTGAAGAATAAATTGACTTTTCCGGCTAATCTTGCTAGCCTCAACTCATGGTGCAGGAAGCTGTGCCAGCGGAATAAAGGCGGCCCAACGGATGTGCCGTTCCCTTCAGGGGGAGCTAAAATCCTTCGTGCCGCCTTCCCAAATCTAGGGCCGCCCCTTCTTGGGCGGCCCTAAGTATTTTTCCGGCTGAGGAACAAAGCTCAAATATGTTCCAAAGACCCTATATTTTATATCACGCCACGACTTTCTCGACAGTTTGTTCGAATACGATGGCCGATCCCTGGTCACGTAATGTTGCGTATCGAGGGTGTCGATCATTGCGTGCAAGACAATCCCGTATTGAAGCACTCTCTGGCGTTCGGAAGTATGCCTCGTCCGCGAGAGGACATGAGCGACCGGCGCAATCCATCGCCTGGACTCGGCATCGGATTCCAGAATTCTTACGAACCCCGTAAATGAACCGGTCTCAAGAACACCATCACGACGGCTCAAGAGAAGTTCTCCGATTGCCCGCTGGGACATACGGTCGACAATTCTAACCCGGCGGGATTCCATGCAGTCGATGAAATTCAGCAGGCGATTGCCGCGAACACTTCGGGCAACAGCGACAGAGAGCCCTTCGCGTCGGAATATTTCTATGTTGGCCCATAGTTTTGCCAGTAAAAATAATAGACTTCGAAAGTCATGATTCTCCAAACGCTGGGAGTTCTGGTCCACATCTTGAAGACTTCTGAAATCTTCGTCGGCCAGAGACCGTAGTTTGCCAACCAACTCGTCGGCAGCCTTCAACAAGGGGTCAAGATGGTCGTCAACGAACCTTTGAGCAGACTGAGTGCGTTCGGAACGACGGCGAATTTCCTGATATACAATTTCGCTTATCTTGACCGTCAAGCCGCCACCGAGGGCGGCGGTCAGAAGCTTGAGCCATTCACTGTCTGCCATGACCTTTCTCTGAACTGCCGCCAAGACAGCCGCTACCTCTTGGGTGTCGAAACGGAGAGCACATAGGCCCAACTTGAACAGTGGAGGGGCGTTTTGGGAGAGGCCCCTATTGAAAATATTGGGTTTTTTGGCCTGAAATCCGGACCTGGCGAAAAATGTAGTGGAACATTTTCTCTGTCGTT
>JAMOBD010000092.1 GCA_039908345.1 Magnetospirillum sp. WYHS-4 | reverse complement strand
CCTGTCCGGCCATCCCTTGGGCCGCGCCCTGGTCCTGGCCCGCGGGGCGACGGTGGCGGGACGGGTGGTGGCGCGGCTTTTGGAGGTGGCGCGGCTGGTTCCGGCCATGGAAGGCTGGGTGCGGGGCCTGGAGCCGGGCGAGCCGTTCTGCACCGAGGCGGCCTTGCCCGTGGACGGCGAAGGAGTCGGCCTGACGGAGGCGGCGCGCGGCCTGCTGGGTCACTGGCTGGCGGTCGAAGGCGGGCGCATCCGGCGCTACCAGATCGTCTCACCCACCACCTGGAACTTCTCGCCCCGCGACGGTGCCGGCGCCAAGGGCCCGCTGGAGACCGCCCTGGAAGGGACCCCCGTCGCGGCGGGCGAGGAAGCTCCGCTCGCGGTCCAGCACGTGGTCCGGTCCTTCGATCCCTGCATGGCCTGCACGGTGCATTGAAGGGCTACCTTCGGGACGGTCTCGCCTTTATGGGCCGGATGCTGATATAGGCCCCGTGGCCGGACAGGAGAAACGTCATGCAGACGGAGGTTGCCGTGACCAAGCCCCATGGCTTGGCGCCCGGCGAACTGGATCTCATTCGCGGCGGCCTGGCGAAATACCCTGCCATCACGGGGGCAATCCTGTTCGGTTCCCGCGCGAAGGGAACGGCCCAACCGGCGTCGGACATCGATCTGGCGCTGGAAGGTATCGACGACCCGCTGCTGGCGGAAGCCATCGCCAGCGAACTGGAAGAGCTGCCCCTGCCATACCGGTTCGATGTGAAGGCCCTGTCGGCCATCCGCCATCCGCCGTTGCGCGACCATATCGTCCGGGCGGGGGTGAGAATCGCGTTGTCCGTCGGCTCCGGGGCGTCCGGCCAGTCGGTTCGCGACCAGCTCGCGATCCCTTGATGCAGGCGTTCGGGTTTCCGGCCGAACGCATGGAAAGCAAGTTTCCAGTATGAGCAAACTGTCTTTTCATTTCAATGATAATGCGTCTTGAAACCATTATTGTTTAGCGATTCATCAGGCGCCACCCTTCGGTCGCCCTACGCCCACCCATCCGGCACGGAACTTGCCTACCCTCCCGAACCAGGACCGGCGCGGGCGGGGGCTCGTGCCCAGAGAGCGAGGGAAGGCCATGAAAGACGGCGATTTCGATCTTTGTCAGATTTCCGGGACGCTGGCCGGGTTGTCGCGGCGCGACTTCCTGACCTTCTGCACCGGCATCGCGGCGACTCTGGGGCTGCCGGCGGCGGCCGGCGTCAAGATCGCGGAGGCGGCGACGGCGCCCAGGCGTCCGGCGGTCATCTGGCTGTCCGGCCAGGAATGCACGGGCTGTTCGGAATCGCTGCTGCGGGCCACCCATCCGACCCTGGAAACCCTGATCCTGGACGCCATTTCGCTGGACTACCACGAGGCGCTCAGCACCCCGGCAGGCCATCAAGCGGAAGCCGCCATGCATGCCTCGATGGAAGCCAACAAGGGCAAGTACGTCCTGGTCATCGAGGGCGCCATTCCCACCAAGGACAACGGCATCTACTGCAAGATCGCCGGCAAGACCATGATCGAGCACGTCAAGACCACGGCGGAAGGGGCGGCGGCGATCATCGCCATCGGGTCCTGCGCTTCCTGGGGTGGCGTGCCCTCCACCCCCCCCAATCCCACCGGCGCGGTGGGCGCCCCCGACATCCTCAAGGGCAAGACCGTGGTAACCATCCCCGGCTGTCCGCCGAATCCCTACAATTTCCTGGCCACGGTGCTGCAGTTCCTCACCTTCGGCACCCTGCCGGCCCTGGACTCCAAGGGCCGCCCCAAGTTCGCCTACGGCCGCCTGATCCACGAGAACTGCGAACGCCGCGCCCACTTCGACTCCGGCCGCTTCGCGCTGCAATTCGGCGACGAAGGCCACCGCCAGGGCTGGTGCCTCTACAAGCTGGGCTGCAAGGGCCCCGAGACCTACGCCAACTGCCCGACCCAGCGGTTCGGCGACGTGGGCTCCGCCTCCTGGCCGGTGGCCACCGGCCATCCCTGCATCGGCTGCACGGAAAAGGGCATCGTCTTCGAAAAGCCCATCCACGCGCTGGCCGAACTGAAGACGGTCACCCCGCCCACCGCCTATCCGCCGGTGGATGCCGAACGGGGGCAAGGGGCCACGGTCGGTTCCGCCGCCCTGGTGGGTGCCGCGGTCGGCGCCGTGGTGGGGGCCGGCGCGGTGCTGGCGGCCAAGCTGGGCGGCAAGCCCGAGGGCGAGGACGACAAGGCCTAGGGCCCTGGGAGGCTAAGAAAATGTCCATCAATCGACGCGATTTCCTCAGGGCGGCCGTTTCGGCACCCGCGCTGGCCCTGGCCGGGGCGGGCGAGGCCGAAGCGATGCGCGCCCCCAAGCCGGTCCCGCCCGACGCGGTCGGGATGCTCTACGACTCGACGCTCTGCATCGGCTGCAAGGCCTGCGTGGCGGCTTGCCGCGAGGCCAACGACCTGTCGCCCGTCATGGAGCCCGGCCAGGAGGGCTGGAACGAGAAGACCTGGGACAGCCCCCTCGATCTCTCGGCCAAGACCTTCAACATCATCAAAACCTACCAGCACGGCACCATGGCGGCCAAGGACCGCGAGCAGAACGGCTTCGCCTTCATGAAGCGCCATTGCCTGCACTGCGCCGATCCGTCCTGCGTCTCGGCCTGTCCGGTCTCGGCGATGCGGAAGGACCCCAAGACCGGCATCGTCAGCTACGACGCCAACGCCTGCATCGGTTGCCGCTACTGCGTCTATTCCTGCCCCTTCGGCATCCCGCGCTTCGATTATTCCAGCCCCACCGGCAAGATCGGCAAGTGCGAGTTCTGCCGGCATCTGCAGGCCGACGGCAAGACGCCCGCCTGCTGCCACGTCTGTCCGACCGGCGCCTCCCTGTTCGGGTTGGTGGTCGACCTGAAGGCGGAAGCCCAGCGGCGCCTGGCTCTCAAGGCCGGAGACGCTTACGACTTTCCCCGCGGCAACCTGTCCGGGGGGCGTTCCTTCGGCAAGGGAAAAGGCCTGGGAGACGGACAACGCCAGGACCACCGCGAAGGCGGACCGGATGCCGGCGACGCCCCGAAACAGCGGCGCCTGCGGGAACGCGCCCACCTGGACGAAAGCGCCCTCGACGGCGGCCACAAGCCGCACCAGAGCCCGCATCCCGGCCGGATCGCCCCCTACCAGCCGCATCTCTACGGCGACAAGGAGTTGGGCGGAACCCAGGTGATGTACCTGTCCGGCGTGCCCTTCGAAAAGCTGGAACTGCCGACCAAGGTGCCCGAGCAGGGCTATGCGGCCCTGTCGGAAGGCATCCAGCACACCCTCTACAAGGGCATGATCGCGCCCATCCTGTTCCTGGGCGGCTTGGCGGCGCTGGCCTTCCGCAACACCCGCAAGCACGGCGACGAGGAGGGCGAACGATGAGCACCCACGAACCGATCGGCGGCCGCCTCTTCACCAAGCCCTTCGCCCTGCTGCTGGTGCTGGTGGCGGTGGCCCTCGTCCTTATGGCCCAGCGCTTCATGGGCGGCCTGGGGGCGGTCGCCAACATCAACGACGGCTATCCCTGGGGTATCTGGGTGACCGTCGACGTCGTGGTCGGCACGGCCTTCGGCTGCGGCGGCTTCGCCATGGCGCTGCTGGTCTATATCCTGAACAAGGGTGAATACCATCCCCTGATGCGCCCCGCCCTGCTGGCCGGCCTGTTCGGCTACACCCTGGGCGGCATGGCGGTGATCGTCGACCTGGGCCGCTGGTGGCAGGTCTACAACATCTTCCTGCCTTGGCATGCCCAGCCCAATTCGGTGATGTTCGAGGTCGCGCTTTGCGTGGCCGCCTACATCGTCGTGCTGTGGATCGAGTTCTCGCCCGCGTTTTTCGAGAAGTTCCAGGCGGAAGGTCTGAAGAAGACGGTCAAGGGCTTCATGTTCCTGGTCATCGCCCTGGGCGTGCTGCTGCCGACCATGCACCAGTCGTCCCTGGGGACCATGCTGGTCATCCTGGGGCACCAGCTTTCGCCGCTCTGGCAAACGCCCTTGCTGCCGCTGCTGTTCCTCATCTCGGCGCTCGGCATGGGCTACGCCATCGTGGTCTTCGAGGCGGTGCTGGCCTCGCTGGCCTTCAAGCGGCCGTTGGAGACGGATATCCTCGCGCGCCTGTCCGGGGTCATGTACGGGGTGATCCTGGCCTATCTGGCCTTGCGCTTCGGCGACCTGATCCTGCGCGGCGCCCTGGGCGTCATGTTCCAGGGGGGAGCCAAGGGCATCATGTTCGCCATCGAGAACCTGCTGTTCGTCGCCGCGGCGCTGGTTCTGGCCTCGCCGACGGCGCGCCGCACCCCCCGCAACCTGTTCCTGGGGGCCCTGGCGATGCTGCTGGCGGGAACCGTCTATCGCATCGACGGCTACCTGGTCGGGTACGAGACCGGCGGCGGCTGGACCTACTTCCCGTCGGTCCCCGAACTGCTGGTGACCCTGGGCATCTTCGCCCTGGAGGTCGTCCTGTACCTGATCTTCGTGAAGAAGCTTCCTGTGCTGCACCGGCTGCACAAGGCGTAAAGGGGAGACACTGCCGTGAGAATCACCATCGATCCCATCACCCGCATCGAAGGCCATCTCCGCATCGACTGCGAGGTGGACGGCGGCAAGGTCGTCAACGCCTGGTCCTCGGGCCAGATGTGGCGCGGCATCGAGCAGATCCTGCTGGGCCGCGACCCGCGCGACGCCTGGGCGATCACCCAGCGCATCTGCGGCGTCTGCACCACGGTGCATGCCATCACCTCGGTGCGGGCGGTGGAAAACGCGCTCAAGATGGACATCCCGCTGAACGCCCAGTACATCCGCAACATGATCATGGCGGCGCATGCCATCCATGACCATATCGTGCATTTCTACCACCTGTCGGCGCTGGACTGGGTGGACATCGTCTCGGCGCTGGACGCCGATCCGAAGAAGACCGCGCAATTGGCGGAAAGCCTTTCTTCCTGGCGGCTCAACAGCGTGCACGAGATGACGGCGGTGCAGGAACGTCTGAAGAAGTTCGTCGCCTCGGGCCAGTTGGGCATCTTCGCCAACGGCTACTGGGGCCATCCGGCGATGAAGCTGCCGCCCGAGGTCAACCTGCTGGCGGCGGCCCACTACCTGCAGGCCCTCGACGTGCAGCGCAAGGCCAACGAGATCGTCACCATCCTGGGGTCCAAGACCCCCCACATCCAGAACGTGGCGGTGGGCGGCGTGGCCAACGCCATCAACCTGGACAGCCAGTCGGCGCTCAACATGGAGCGCCTGTACCACATCAAGACCATCATCGACCAACTGGGCGACTTCATCGGCAACGCCTACCTGGTGGACGTGGCGGCCGTGGGGGCCAACTATCCCGAATGGACCACCTATGGCGCCGGCATCACCAACTACCTGTCGGTCCCCGACATGCCCCTGGACACCAAGGGCACCAAATTCGAACTGCCGGGCGGCTTCATCGAAGGCGGCGACATCGCCAACTTCAAGCCGATCGCCAACTATCAGGACAAGTACTTCGAAGGCGGCGTCAAGGAAAGCGTCAAGCACTCCTGGTACCAGGGCGGCAAGGGCGCCCTGCATCCCTACCAGGGCGAGACCGTTCCCCAGTACACGGACTTCGAGGACAACGGCAAGTACTCCTGGGTCAAGTCGCCCACCTTCTACGACAAGCGCGCCCAGGTGGGGCCGCTGGCCAACGTGCTCTGCATGTACGCCGCCGGCCACGAGCCCACCAAACGCTACCTGACCAAGGTGATCGACACCGTGAGTGCGCTGCTGGGCAGTCCGCTGCCGCTTGCGGCGCTGCATTCCACCATCGGCCGCCACGCGGCGCGCGCCGTGCGTTGCGCGGTGCTCCACGAGGCGCTGAACAACCAGTGGAACCTGCTGGTGCAGAATCTGGGCAAGGGGGATCTGGCGATCTTCAACCCGCCCAGCTTCCCCAAGGGCGAGGTGCGCGGCTTCGGCTACCACGAGGCGCCGCGCGGCACTCTTTCGCACTGGTGCGTCATCGAGGCCGGCAAGATCAAGAACTACCAGTGCGTGGTGCCCACCACCTGGAACGCCGGGCCGCGCGACGAGAACGACGCCATCGGCCCCTACGAGGCCTCGCTGATGGACAATCCCATCGCCAATCCCGAACTGCCGCTGGAGGTGCTGCGCACGGTCCATTCCTTCGATCCGTGCCTCGCCTGCGCCATCCACCTGACCGACACCCGGACCGACAAGGCCATCGCGGTGAAGGTGCTCTGAGACAACGACGGGGAAGACCGCAATCCCCTCCCGGGCCGCTTGCCCGGGAGGGGATTCGCATCTAGAAGGGATACATGAAGGAAAAAGTCCTTGTGCTGGGCGTCGGCAACATCCTCCTCGGGGACGAGGGGGTGGGAGTGCGCATCGTCGAGGAACTGGAACGCCGGTTCCGCCTGCCGCCCGAGGTGACGGCGCTGGACGGCGGGACCTCGGGCATGGACCTGCTCAATCCCATATCGGACTGCCAGGTCCTCATCATCGCCGACGCGGTGCGCACCGGCGCTTCGCCCGGCACCGTGGTGCGCCTGGACGGCGACGAGGTGCCCGCCCTGTTCCGTTCCAAGCTGTCGCCCCATCAGGTGGGGATATCGGACGTGCTGGCGGCCGCCGCGCTTACCGAACGGGTGCCTGGCCGCATCATTCTGTTCGGCGTGGTGCCGGAAAACCTGGACCTGGGCCTCGACCTGTCGGACCTGATCGCCCCTCTGGTCGGGACGGTGGTCGGCCTGATCGCCGACGAATTGCGGTCCCTGGGCCACCGGCTGGAGGCCGCATGACGGCCATGGAGGAGCGCATCGCCGCCCTGGTGGAACGCTTCCGCGCCATCGGCGAGGCCAACATGAAGACCCTGCCCATCTACAACGACCGGATCGAGGTGGAGGCCGTCGGTTTCGCACCGGTGGCCGAAGGCGTTCTCGGGGCTTTGATAACCCCCTGGTTCCTCAACCTGATGCTGCTGCCCGCCATGCCCCGCCCCTGGGAACCCGGCCGTATCGGCGCCAAGCGGACGGTCGGCTTGCCGGGCGGCGACCTGGCCTTCACGGTGGCCGGGGACGAGGTGGTGGGGTACTACGAGTCCTATTCCATCCGCTCGCCCATGCAAGGCGTGAACGGCAACGTCGCCGCCCGCTTCCTGGCGGAAGCGGCCCTGGCCAAGGCTCTCACCCCCCCCAAGCCCGAGGATTCCGCCCTGCCCGAGGCGCCGGCCTGCGAGCGTTCGCACGGCGACGTGGACAGCGCCCGGCGCAATTTCCTGCGCGGGCGTTTCGGCGAGGAAATGGACGACCGATGACCGCCCTGGAGGGGGGCATCCGTCTCGATCTGCGGTTGGAAGGCGGGCGGATCGCCGAAGCCCGGATCTCCTCCAGCCGCCCCGTTGCCGCCTGCGCGGCCCTGCAAGGCAGGCCGGTGTCCGAGGCGCTCCGCCTGCTGCCCAACCTGTTCGGAGTCTGCGGCACCGCGCAGTCGCATGCCGGCATCAAGGCGGCGGAGGCGGCGCTCGGCATTGCCGTCGCCCCCGCCCAGGACACCGCCCGTCGCCTGCTGCTGGCCGCCGAGACCGCCGAACAGCACGCCTGGCGCCTGTTCATGGACTGGCCGCCTTTGGCCGGCGGTTCGGC
>JAMOBD010000091.1 GCA_039908345.1 Magnetospirillum sp. WYHS-4 | reverse complement strand
CGCTCCGGCAGCTCCCACTCCGCCCGCCGCCAAGCCGGGCACGGCGGCGTCGGCGCCCAGCGGGGCCGTATCGCTGCGCTTCGACTGGGAGGAACCCGTGGCCGCCGCCGTCTTCCGGCGGGGAGCGGCCGTCTTCGTTGTCTTCGACCGCGCCGTCCAGATTTCGCCCGACCTGTTGCGGCGCGCGGCGGGTGGCACTGTCCGCACCGTCGATCAGGTTCCCTCCGCCGACGGCACCATCCTGCGGTTCGAGACCATGCCAGGCGTCAATGCCCTACCACGTCGCGACGGCCTGGCCTGGATCATCGACCTGGCACGCATCGACATGAAGGCCGCGACCCGCATCGATCTGCGGGCACAGCCGGATTCCCCCGTGGGCGCCCGCATCTTCGTGCCCATCCCCGAGCCAGGCCGCGCCATCGCCGTCGCCGACCCGGAAGCTGGAGATACCCTGGTAGTGGTGCCCGTGATTCCCCTGGGCCATGGTCTCCAGCAGGCTTGGTCCTATCCGCAACTCGACGTCCTGCCTTCGGTGCAGGGCGTCGTGGTCAAGCCCTGGACCGACGACTTGCGGGTTCGGCCCCTGCGCCAAGGCATCGAGATCACCGCCGCTACCGGCAAGCTTGCCTTGTCGACCGTTTCCGATTCGGCCGCCGCGGGGGGCAAGCTGGCGGGGGCCGGTGCCCTGTCGAAGGTCTTCGACTTCGAGAAGTGGCGGCGCGGAACGCCGAAGACGGTGTCCCTGGAGAGGCAACGCTTCCAGAAGGTCGTCGCGGCCAGTGCGGGAGCCATCTCCCGCGACAAGGCTCGGGTGGATCTGGCGCGCTTCCTGCTGTCGGCCGGATTGGCCGCGGAAGCCCTGGGCATTCTCGACGTGATGGACGCCGAGCGGCCGGACCAGTTGAACCAGGCGGAACATCGGGCGCTCAAGGGAGCGGCGAGCTTCCTGATGTCGCGTTGGGAAGATGCCCGCGAACACTTCAGCCATCAGAGCCTGCAGGGAAACGACGAGGCGGCGCTCTGGTTGTCGGCGACCCAGGCGGCGGCTGGGGACGTCGCCGGGGCCGGAGGCGAGCTGCTGCGCACCGGTGCCCTGATCCGGTCCTACCCCAAGATCATCAAGCTGCCGCTGGGACTGCTGGTGGCAGAAGCCGCCATCGAAAGCGGCGAGTTGAAGGCGGCCGCCCAGTTCCTCGAGGTGCTGCAGAAGGAGGAACTGGGTTACAAGGACCAGCTCCAACTCGACTACGTCGACGGACGGCTGAAGGCGGTGGCCGGCGATTTCGACAAGGCGGTCGCCACCTGGGAAGGGGTCATGGAGGGCACCCATCTGCCCAGCGAGGTCAAGGCCACCGTGGCGCGCGGCGAACTGCTCTACAAGCTGAACAAGATTTCGCGCGCCGAACTGATCGAGGAACTGGAAGACCTGCGCTTCACCTGGCGGGGCGACGACCAGGAATTCGCCCTGCTGCGGCGCATGGGCAGCCTCTATATCGAGGAAGGCGCCTTCCGCGACGGCCTGCGCACGCTCCGCCAGGCGGCCACCTATTTCCGCCAGCATCCCGACGCGCCCGCCGTCACCCAGCAGATGGCCGACGCCTTCGCCCGGCTCTACCTGGAAGACGCCGCCGACAGCCTGCCGCCGATCACCGCCATCGCCCTTTACGACGAATTCAAGGAACTCACCCCGGCCGGGCCACGCGGCGACGAGATGATCCGCAAGCTGGCCGACCGCCTGGTCAAGGTCGACCTGCTGGAACAGGCGGCGGCCTTGCTTGAACAGCAGGTTCAATATCGCCTGAAGGGCGTGGAACGGGCGCGGGTGGGGGCGCGGCTGGCGCTCGTCCATCTGTTCGACCAGAAGGCGGAAAAAGCCCTGGAGGTGTTGAAGGGCAGCGAGGAACCCGGCATGCCCCAGGAACTGGCCGACCTGCGCCGCCATTTGCAGACCCGCATCCTGATGCAGCTCGGCCGCCACGACGAGGCCTTGGGCTTGCTCAAGGCCGACAAGAGCCCAAACGCCGACCGCCTGCGCGCCGACATCTTCTGGGATCTCAAGGACTGGCCCAACACCGCCCAGGCCTACCGCAAGCTGCTGGAGAACGCCAAGGCCGAACCCAACAAGCCGGTAAGCGAGGAGCAGGCCCGCTTCATCCTCAACCTGGCCATCGCGCTCACCTTGTCGGGCAACGAGCGAGGCACGGCCAAGCTGCGCCAGGACTATATGGCGCCGATGGATGCCACCCCGTACAAGGACCCCTTCCGCCTGATCTCGCGGACGCCGGCCGATGGCCTGATCGATTATTCGACGATCGCCGGCCGGGTGGCGGAAGCCGCCAATTTCCAGGCCTTCATGAACGCTTACCGCGCCCTGCTGGCGCGCGAGAACCTCAGCGGGATCAATTGAGGGCCGCCTGCGGAAACTCCATGCTGGCTGCGGGTTTGCGCGAAGGGGACACGGCCGTCAAAAAAATTTAACCCGGGGGAGAATTTAACTTGAACAGGGGGGGGGTTGGCGTTATAGGGACCCCCATACCCCGATGGGGCATCTACTGGTTTGGAGGGAGCGATGGACGGTAACGCCCTTGCCGAATTGGGGATGGCCTCGGAGCTTCTCCCGAGCAACACCCAAGACAGCACCAAGATTCACGATTCGACCTATGCTTCGGTCGATAACGACAAGGATTACTTCGTCTGCAAGGACGGGGTGAAGTTCGCGGGAACCCATCTGCTGATCGAGTTGTGGGGCGCCAGCCGGCTGGACGAGCCGCGCTGGATCGACGACGCGCTTTGCGACGCCGCCCGCGCCGCCAAGGCGACGATTCTCCATTCCCATTTCCACCACTTCTCGCCCAACGGCGGGGTATCGGGGGTGGTCGTGCTGGCGGAATCGCACATCAGCATCCATTCCTGGCCGGAACGGGGCTATGCGGCCATCGACATCTTCATGTGCGGGGAGTGCAACCCCTATCACGGGTTGCCCATCCTGAAGGAACGCTTCGGGCCATCGCACGTCCAGGTATCCGAACACCGGCGGGGGCTGATTCCGTGACCAACTGGTTCGACGAAGTCCTCCACGTCGAGATCACCAAGAAAGGCTACGCCCAGCGGTTCGAAGTGAAGTCGGTCCTCTTTCGCGAGAAGACCGACTTCCAGGACTTGGTGATCTTCGAGACGCCTCATTTCGGCCGTGTGCTGGCCCTGGACGGCATCGTCCAGACCACCGAGGGCGACGAGTTCTGCTATCACGAGATGCAGGCCCATGTGCCCATCCTGGCCCACGGCGCCGTCAAGCGCGTGCTGATCGTCGGCGGCGGCGACGGTGGCGTGCTGCGCGAAGTGCTCAAGCATCAGGCGGTCGAGGTCTGCACCATGGTGGAAATCGACCGCAGCGTGGTCGATCTCTGCACCAGGTACATGCCCAGCCTGTCCGACGGCGCCTTCGAAAATCCGCGCACCGATCTGGTGATCGCCGACGGTCTCAAGTACGTGGCGGAAACCCGGAACCGCTTCGACGTGATTATCGTCGATTCCACCGACCCCATCGGGCCGGGCGAGGTGCTGTTCACCCAGCAGTTCTACAAGGACTGCAAGCGCTGCCTGAATCCGGGCGGGGTGATCGTCACCCAGAACGGCGTGCCCATGTTCCAGCCCGACGAGGTGGCGACCACCAAGCGGCGCCTGGGGCCGGTGTTCGCCGACGTGTCCTTCTACGCCACCGTGGTGCCGACCTACGTGGGCGGCTTCATGACGCTCGCCTGGGGAACCGACAACAAGGATATGCGCAACGTGGCCGAAAAGACGGTCGCCGAACGGTTCGCCAAGGCGAAGATCAAGACCCGCTACTACAACCCCGGCATCCACGTTTCCGCCTTCCGCCTGCCCAACTTCATCCAGGCGCTGGTCGACAAGGCCTGAAGGCTATCGTACCGCCTCGCCCTCGGCGGCGGGGGCGAGGTCGTCGTTGGCCGGCGCCAAGGGAAAGGTAGCGGTCACCGTGGTGCCTCGTCCGGGCGCCGTCTCGATGGTCAGGTGCCCGCCATGGAGTTCCACCAGGTTCTTGGTCAAGGGTAGCCCCAAGCCGGCGCCTTCGTGGTGGCGGGTCATCTGGTCGGCCAGCTGCACGAAGGGATCGAGGACCCTGGGGACGTCTTCGGGGCGCATGCCGACCCCCGTGTCGGCGATGCTGAAGGCCAGCATGCCGCCGTCCATGGCCGCTTCCAGGCGCACGCTGCCGCCGGTGGGGGTGAATTTGATGGCATTGGTCAGCAGGTTGAGCAGGATCTGCTTGAGGCGTAGTTCGTCGGCCAGCACCGGCGGCAGGCCGGACGGGATGTCGTGGATCAGCGATACCCCTTCGCGCCGCGCCCGTCCCGCCACCGAGCGCAGGCAGGCGCCGGCCACATCGGCGGGGGCGAGGCGCTGCGGTTTCAATTCGATATGGCCGCCTTCCAGGCGCGCGATGTCCAGGATGTCGTTGATTAGCCGGAGCAGATCGCTGCCCGAGCGGTGGATATCGCCCACGTAGCCCTTGTAGGCCGCATTGTCGATGGGTCCGAGCATCTCACCCTTCATCATCTCGGAAAAGCCGATGATGGCGTTCAGCGGCGTGCGCAGTTCATGGCTGACCACGGCCAGGAACATGGTCTTGGCCTCGCTGGCCGCCTGGGCGGCGCGGGCGGTTTCCACCAGCCTCGTCTCGGCGCTCGCCAAGCGCTTCTGCACCCGGTCCAAGAGCCAGTAGAAGGCCGACGCCAGCACCAGACCGACGACGGCCGTCAGCACGCCGATCCAGGCCAAGTCGCGGTAGAAGCCCTGGCGGACGGCGGTGACATCGGCGGTAACGGCCACCTTGCCCACTTCCCAGCCGGTGATGTCCTCGACCCCGAGGAGGGCGACCAGAAGCTGGCGATGGCCGTCCTCGATGCGGGCGCTGCGCAGGTCCTCGGGCCTTCCGCCGGGCCCCAGGGCATCGATCACCGGCCGCAGCGCCGGGGTGATCTCGGCCGCATCGTGGCTGATCAGCACCACCTGGCGGAAGCGGTCCCATTCGCCCTTGCGCCCGAAGAGCGCCATGCCTCTTTCCCAGGCCGCCCGCTCGACCAGGTCCTTGTAGACGAAGACGAAACTGCGCATGGTTTCGTCCCGCTGCAGGCCGCCCACCAGGTCTTCCAGTTCGATGCCGAATTCCACGTACCCCAGGCGCTGGGTCCGGTCCCGCCAGGGGGCCACCAGGCGGAGCGTCAGGGTTCCGTACGGTCCCAGCTCGATGCCGTGGCTGGCAACTTCGGCCTCGCGCGCCCGGCGCAAAGTAGCGCGGGCCGGCATGTCGCCATGGTCTTCGGGCGCATGGACCCGCAGAACCACCCGGCCATCGGCATCCAGGAAATAGAGGTGGGAAATGCGTTGTTCGGCATTCAGGCGGCGGAACAGAGGCTCGGCCGTCGACAGCAGCTTCTGGCGGTCGCGGGCCGCGAAGGCGGCGTCGATGCGCGGGTCCGACTGGACGGCCGCCAGGGCCGCTTCCATGGTCCGCACCGCCTTGTCGATGCGCCCGTCGAGCCGGCTACGGAAGCCCTGCACGGCGTGTTGCAGATCGCGCTGGTAGAGTTGTTCGCGAGTCATCGACAAGATGACCGCGAAAGCGACCGCCAATCCCGCGAGGGCGACGATCAAAGGTCCCAGGATAGCCCGCTTGAGCCCCGCCTGATACACCGGCAACCCTCCCTATCGCCTTCAAAGTACTCCCGGAGCCAGGGATGGGAAAGCCGAATCTCGTTTAATAAGAACAATCTAATAAATATTACACTAAGCGATCGGTGTATATATCTCCGCCCTGTTCCCGGAATTTGCGGGACATTTCCTCCATGCCGGCTTCCGCTTCCGCGGCGGCGCGCACGTCCTGGGTGATCTTCATGGCGCAGAACTTGGGCCCGCACATGGAACAGAAATGGGCCGTCTTGGCGCCTTCGGCGGGCAGGGTCTCGTCGTGGAATTCCTGCGCCCTTTCCGGATCGAGGGCTATGGCGAACTGGTCGCGCCAGCGGAAGTCGAAACGGGCCCGGGACATGGCGTCGTCGCGCAGCCTGGCGCCCGGATGGCCCTTGGCGAGGTCGGCGGCATGGGCGGATATCTTGTAGGTCACCACCCCCGTGCGCACGTCGTGGCGATCGGGCAGGCCCAGGTGTTCCTTGGGCGTGACGTAGCAGAGCATGGCGCAGCCGTACCAGCCGATCATGGCGGCGCCGATCCCCGAGGTGATGTGGTCGTAGCCGGGCGCGATGTCGGTGACCAGGGGCCCCAGGGTGTAGAAGGGCGCCTCGTGGCAGACCTGGAGTTGACGCTCCATGTTCTCCCGGATCTTGTGCAAGGCCACATGGCCGGGGCCTTCGATCATCACCTGGACGCCGTGGTCCCAGGCGACGCGGCACTGCTCGCCCAGGGTGTCCAGCTCGCCGAACTGGGCGTCGTCGTTGGCGTCGGCTGTGCAGCCGGGCCTGAGCCCGTCGCCCAGGGACAGGCCGACGTCGTAGGCGCGAAGAATCTCGCAGATGTCCTCGAAGCGGTCGTAAAGGAAACTTTCCTTGTGATGGGCCAGGCACCACTTGGCCATGATCGAGCCGCCGCGCGACACGATGCCGGTCACCCGCCTGGCGGTCAGCGGCACGTGGCGCAGCCTGAGCCCGGAATGGACGGTGAAATAATCCACCCCCTGTTCGCACTGTTCGACCAAAGTGTCGCGATAGAGTTCCCAGGTCAGGTCCTCGGGGATGCCGCCCACCTTCTCGAGCGCCTGGTAGATGGGCACCGTGCCGATGGGCACCGGGCTGTTGCGGAGAATCCATTCGCGGGTATCGTGGATGTTGCGTCCCGTCGACAGGTCCATCACCGTGTCGGCGCCCCAGCGGATGGCCCAGACCATCTTCTCCACTTCCTCGGCCACCGAGGACGAAATCGCCGAATTGCCGATGTTGGCGTTGATCTTCACCAGGAAGTTCCGGCCGATAATCATCGGCTCGGCCTCGGGGTGGTTCAGGTTGGCCGGCAGGATGGCGCGTCCGCGGGCGATTTCGTCGCGCACGAATTCGGGCGTGCAGACATCGGGAATGGCCGCCCCCAGGGCCTCGCCGTCCCGGTCCGCCAGCAGGCGTTCGCGGCCCTCGTTCTCACGGATGGCGACGTATTCCATTTCCGGCGTGACGATGCCGGCGCGGGCCAGTTCCAACTGGGTGACCGGCCGGCCCTTCAGGCCGCGCAAGGGGCGGTGGCGCTGCGAAAAGGGGGTGACGCTCTGGCCGCCGTTGTCTTCCGAGCGGACGACGCGCCCTTCGTATTCCTCGATTCCGCGGGCGCGGATCCAGGGCTCGCGCAGGCGGGCCAAGCCCTTGGCGATGTCGATGGCCGCCGCCGGGTCGGTATAGGGGCCCGAGGTGTCGTAAACGAACAGCGGCGGCTCGCCGGCCGTGGGCGAAAGCGCGATCTCGCGCTGCGGCACCCTCAGGTCCGGGTGCAGGCGGCCCGGCTGGTAGACCTTGCGCGACCCGGGAATCGGGCCGGTGGTGACGGACAAGCGGTCGAGAAGCGAATCGGGCATGGCTGTCTCCCATTCCTACGCCGGCATGACCCGGATCAGGTTCGAAGGGTTTGCGCGCACATCCGCGGCATCTCAGCCCCTATGCCGGGGCTCCCCTGGGCGTGACGGCAATGTGGGGCGCCCGCCGGGCGGCGTCAAGGGTGCAAGCTGGCCAAAGCTTGCCATCCCTCTGTTTCTCCAGTCCCGCCAGAGGAGTGGCAGGGGAGTGGAGGCGCTGGATGTCGCGCGTGAAGAGGGATATCAAGCTGCGCGCCGCCTTGCGGGGGGGAGCGGCCGGACGTTTATCTGATCTGGCTGTCTTCCAGCCCGCCCCCCTGGTCTTGAAGTCGGAGAACATGGCCTCGATGCCCCAGTGCAGGCCGTAATCGAAGGCCCGATGCACGGTCCGGGGTTCGGAAAGGGCGATTTCCATCCCTGCCTCCGGCACCAGGCGATCAGGTCGGGCGAGCCGTAGAAGCGGTCTCCCATCAGCACCGGCCTCACCCCTTCAGGCAGCATGGGCAGGACCGTCTCCAAGGCCGTCCGCTGGTCAGCGAAGCCGATGGCGCCTTAGGTCTCCTTGATCCGCCAGGCCAGCGGCAGCGCCCGCCCGCCGATGCGCACGCTCACCATCACCATTATGGATTCTTCAAGGCAAGCTCAAAGTGAGGGATGGCAGAGCGAGGCCAGCCCCTTGACTTTACGGCCTTTCTGGCCGACAAAGAAAATTAGGGAAGGTAAGATCACAAAGCTGATCTTGGGGCGTCGGCGAGCCAGCGCCGGAGAGCCTGGAAGGGGACGGGGGCGCATGCATATCATCTCCGACAACGACCTGTTCCAGCGTCTCGTCTTCGAGAATCCCTGGTGGGACCTGAAGCCCGACACCCGCATCGAATTCCGCGCCTCCACCCAGCGAATCTTCTTCCCGTCCTTCTTCAACCGCATGATGGGCGCCGGCGCCGGCGACATCCTGGTTCTGACCGGCCCCTTGCGCGGCGGCAAGACGGTGATGCTGCGCCAGACCGTGGCCCGCCTGATCGAAGGCGGCGTCAAGCCGACCCACGTATTCTACGCCTCGCTTACCACCCCCAGCCTGGCCGGGGCCGATTTGGCGGTGTTGTTCGAGATGTTCCTGCGCCGCTACCGTCACGGGCCGGAGGCGGAACTTTACGTATTCTTCGACGAGGCCGAATATGTGGCCGACTGGCAGAAGACGGTGTCGCAGTTGGCGCGCATGCGGCCGCGCACCCGATTCGTCTGCGCGGTTTCGGCCGGGGCGCCGGCGGGCGGCGAAGCGAACGCGGGTGGCGGGCGCTATCAGGTCTTCGTCCTGCCGCCGCTCACTTTCGTGGAATTCCTGCGTTTCCGCGGCAGCGAGGACAAGCTCTTCGGCCCCGGCGCCGGCAAGCCCCACGGCAAGGCCGTGTTCAAGGAAACGCTACTCCCCGTGCTCAACGAGGAGTTCATGCGCTACATCAACTTCGGCGGCTTTCCCGAAGGCATCCTGGGCAAGACCGAGGGGGCGCCCGCGCCGACCTTCATCCGCGACGGCCTGACCAACCGGGTGTTGCACAAGGATCTGCCCGGGCTGTTCGGCATCAGCGACGCCCAGGAGGTCAACCGGGTTCTCACCGTGCTGGCCTTCAATACGGGCCGCGAGATCAGCATCGACGAGATCGCCAAGGTCACCGGTATCGCCAAGAATACCATTCGCAAGTATCTGGACTTCCTGATATCGGCCCACCTGATCCGCCGTCTGGATCGTGTCGACCAGAACGGCAATCCCTTCCAGCGGGCGGTGGGCTTCAAGGTCTTGCTGTCGACGCCCTGCCTCTATGCTTCGCTGTTCGGGCCCTCGCCGATCGGCCACGACGCTTTCCCGCGCCTGGTCCAGTGCGCCGTGGTGGCCCAGTGGCGGGCTTCCGAGGCGGAAAACGATCTGTCCTACGCCGTCTGGCGCGGCGGCGGCGTCGACCTGGTCGGGTTCGACCCGCGCAACGGCAAGCCCAGCGCCGCCTTCGAGATGGACTGGAACGACCATTACGCCCAGGCCAGCAAGGGACCGGGAAATCTGATCCAATTCGTGAAGGGCAGCGGCGGATCGGCCAAGGCCTTCATCCTGACCCACAGCTTGGCGCGGCCGGGCCGCATGCAGGGCGTCGACATCACCCTGGCGCCGGCCAGCCTCTATTGCTACTGGCTCGGCCGTGGCCGCCATCCCCACCGCGCCGAGACGGCGGAAGTCTGAGTCAGCGCCGTGCCGGGCAGGCGGCCGGGGCTTCGGGGCGGGCGAGGCCGGGGGCCAGGTCGCGGGC
>JAMOBD010000090.1 GCA_039908345.1 Magnetospirillum sp. WYHS-4 | reverse complement strand
CCTCGGCCTCGGCCAAGCGGGCGCGGACCTCGCGCAGCCGGTTGCGCTGTTCCAGACGGATGGCGGCCGGAGTCGGCGCGCCCGCGCCCACCGTGAAGCCATCCCAGCGCCAGAGCCCGCCCTCGCGGCTGACCAGCCTCTGCCCTTGGCGGAGTTGCGGGCCCAAGCGGACGCCTTCCGCGGCATCGGCCACCAAGCCGATCTGAGTCAGGCGGCGAGCCAGGGCGGGCGGGGCCTTGACCCGGTCGGCCAGGGATGTCAGACCGCCTGGCAGGGTCGGGGAATCGTCAAGCGGCGGCAAGGTGCGCCAATGGATGGGCGCCGCCTCGTCGGCGGGGGCGTCCAGATCCTCGCCCAGGGCGGCACCGAGTGCGGTCTCGAAGCCGGGCTCCACCACCAAGGCATCGATCAGATTGGGCCAGAGGCTCGCCTCCCCGGCCTCCAGAAGCCCGGCCAGGGTCTTTTCCTCGGCCTTCAGTCGGGTAGCTGCGCCCTTGGCTTCGTGCAGGTCGGCCTCGGCGTCGGTGCGCTTCTCGCCGGCCTGGACGCGGGCAGATTCTGCCACGGGCACCCTGGCATGGGCGGTCTCCTGGGCCTGGCGAGTCTGTTCGAGAACCGCCTCGGCCGCCGCCACTTCCTGCAGCACGCCGGATTCGGCCTCCAGAACCGTCTTCTGGCGAGCGATTTCCTCGGCGCGGTCCGCCAGACGGCGCTCCCGCTCTTCCCCTTCGGCGCGGGTGCGCGCCAGGGCCCCGCGCTGCGCCTCGTCTGCCGCCACTCGATCACTCAGTTCGGCGACTTGGCGTTCCAAGTCCTTTACCGCCGCCTCGGCAGCGGCCAGAATGGCGGCAGCCTGGACCTGGGAATCCTCTTCGCCCCGGCGAGCATCGGCAATGGCGGCCTGTTCTTCCAGCAGACGAGCCATGGCGGCGCCGGCATCGGCGGCCAGAGCCTGTTCACGCTGGGCATCGGCCTCGGCATGACGTTGGCGTTCTTCGGCGGCGCGGCGGGCCTCGGCGACCCGGCGCTCCTCGCCGTCCAGGGCCTCGCGCTCCAGCACCAGCCTTTGCAGCACGGCGGCCGCCTCGACCTCCGCCTTGCGCAGGTCCGGCAGGCCGGCGGCACTCTCGCTCTGGCGGGCCGATCCGGCAGCCACCAGCCCGGTCAGTTCCGCAACCCGCGCCTGGGCCAGCCGGAAGCGTTCGCGGGAGCCATCCAGGCCGTCCAGGGCCGCCACCCAGCGCAGATGGTAGACGGTCGCCTCGGCCTTGCGGATAAGATCGCTGAGGTTTCGGTAGCGGGTTGCTTGGCGGGCCTGCTTGCGCAAGGACTCCATCTGCGCATCCAGGGTCTTGAGGATGTCCTCCAGACGGTCCAAATTCTGTTCGGCGCCGCGCAGCCGCAGTTCCGCCTCGTGACGGCGGGTATGCAACCCGGTGATACCGGCCGCCTCTTCCAGCAGCACGCGGCGCTGTTCCGGCTTGGCGGTGATGACGGCACTGATCCGTCCCTGGCTGACCAGGGCAGTGGAACGGGCGCCGCTGGCAGCGTCGGCGAACAGCAACTGGACGTCGCGGGCCCGCACCTCCTTGCCGTTGACCCGGTAGGTGGAGCCCTTCTGCCGTTCGATGCGGCGGCTGACCTCCAGTTCCTCGGCGTCGTTGAAGTGGGCGGGCGCGGCGCGGGCCGAATTGTCGAGACCCAGCACCACCTCGGCGATGTTGCGGGCCGGGCGGTTGGATGTGCCGCCGAAGATGACGTCGTCCATGTCCTCGCCGCGCATCTGCTTGGCGGATGTCTCTCCCATCACCCAGCGCAACGCTTCGACGAGATTGGACTTGCCGCAGCCGTTGGGCCCCACCACGCCGGTGAGGCCCTCGTCGATCAGAAGCTCGGTAGGGTCGACGAAGGACTTGAACCCCGTCAGTTTCAGCTTGGAGAAGCGCAGCACCGGCCCCGACCCCCCTTGGATGGCCTACTTGATCTTGGCGAGTTCGGCGTCAAGCACCTTCTTGAAGTCGTCGTACGTCACGGCGCCAGGTATACGGGTGGCATTGACGACGAAGGTCGGGGTCGCCTCGACGTTATACTTGATTTGGGATTGCTTCTGATTCTCCTGCAGGCCCTTCATCAGGGCCTCGTTGGCCATGCACTGCTGGACATCCTGGGGCGACATCCCGCCCATCTTGGCGATGTTCTCCAGCTCCTTGAGCGGGTTGGGAGCCCCCGCCCACTTGGCCTGGGTCTGGAACAGCAGTTCCAGGAAACCGAAATAGCGTTCCCCGGCACCGCCGCAGCGAGCGACCATCGAAGCGGCCAGGGCCGGTGCGCCCAGCGGGAAGTCGCGGAAGATCAGCTTGGCTTTACCGGTGTCGATGTATTCCGCCTTGATGCGAGGCAGTGTCTCTTTGTGGAAGGCGGCGCAATGGGGGCAGCCCAGAGAGGAATGCTCCAGGATGGTGACCGGAGCTTTCGGATCGCCCAACACCTTGTCGGCCAGGGATTCTTCCAAGGAGGTGACGCCGGCTCCTGCCGGCTGGGCGGCCAGAAGCAAGGCAAACGCTAGGGATAGTACGAAGCGGGTCAAACGAGCCTCCCTCGCTACAAGATTTGGGTGACTA
This sequence comes from Magnetospirillum sp. WYHS-4, assembly GCA_039908345.1. Classification (NCBI taxonomy): domain Bacteria; kingdom Pseudomonadati; phylum Pseudomonadota; class Alphaproteobacteria; order Rhodospirillales; family Rhodospirillaceae; genus Magnetospirillum; species Magnetospirillum sp. WYHS-4. The sequence continues at coordinate 5,847 of JAMOBD010000090.1, read as the reverse complement.
TAGAATCGCGACAGCGACTCCACAAGGGCACGCCCTGGGGATAACTACGAAATAGGGCGGGAATGGGGCCGCGTCCAGCCCGCAAGGCACCAGTTGGCGAGACGCTACGCCTTCAGCAAGCTATCCAGGTGGCGCAGAACGGCCTCGGAGGGCGTCTTGACGGCGAGGATTTCCTGGATCGCCCGCTTCGCGTCGCCATCCCGGAAGGCGCGGGCCGCCGCAATGCCGTGGTGGTGCACCTGGCGATGGGGCTCGGCCAGGGCAGTATAGGCGGGATGCTCGCGCACCGACGGATCGGGAATGGCGTCGTACCACTTACCCAGACGGCAGGAATGATGGTCCGCCAATTCGTCGGGATTGACGGCTTGGCGCCCGATCACCATTTCGGCCAGCCGCTTTTTCCAGATCACGTGATCGGACTTCGCCCGCATGACGGTGGCCCTGGGAATCTGGAACTTCATCAGTTCGTCCATGGTGGCGTTGACACCCTTGTCGGCTTCCTGCATGGCGTCGAGTACCCGATCCAGGTGGCTGGCGCTCTGGTCCGCCAGGTGCAGTACGGCCCCGATGCCGTCCGAAACGGCGCCCGAGGCCTCCCGCTGGGCCGCCAGGACGTTGGCGATCTGGCGCATCTTGGTCGAAACGCCGTTCACCTCGCGGCTGGCCGCCTCCATCTCGCGGCCGGTGGCGAGAATGACCTCGCGCCCATCGGCTACCGCCTGCGCCCCCAGGCTCATGGACGCGACGATGGCCGCCATTTCCTCGCGCAGGGTCTCGATACGTTGCCGAATGGTCTCGGTGACACGCGATGTCTGGTTGGCCAGACTCTTGACCTCGCCGGCCACCACGGCGAAGCCTTTGCCGGCTTCCCCCGCACGGGCCGCCTCGATGGTGGCGTTGAGGGCCAGCAGGTTGGTCTGCTTGGCGATGGCGTCGATCTCGCCGATCATGCCGGCGATCTGAACCGATGCCGATTGCAGGGCATCCACCTTGGCGGCCGCCCCATCCACCGCCCCAGCGATGGTCTCCATGGAAGCCACCGCTTGGTCGGCCGCGCGATGCCCCTTGTTCACCATGTCCTGGACGTTCGCCGCCTCGACCGAGGCCTCCTCGCTATGGCGGGCGATGTCGCTCACCGAACACACCAGGTTTTCCGCCGCCTGGGTAAAGGCGCGCACCTTCCGGTCGACCTCGCGCACTTCGTAGGTCATCTCGGCGGCACCGATCACCGCATCGTTCAAATTGATGGAAATGCCGACCATGCGCTCCAGGCAGCGCCGGCTGTGGTTCATCAGGCCTTCCGCCACCGCCTTGATCTTGCGTCCCAGGCTGCCGGTCCCGTCAGGCACCGCCATGAAGGCGCCCGCCCGCACCAGTTCAAGGGATTCCTCAACGCCCGACGTCTCGTCGACCGCCATCGTCGCCGGAATAAGGGAATCCATCCTGCACCTCGTCCCTCCAGAAGTTCCATCGGAGCCCCATCCCCGGCTATGCCGAGCGGGAGGAACTGGCGCCCTCCTTTGCGGAAGAATTACATCACACACGGCATTACGCCGCCATAGATTGGACAGCCTATGCCGTACCAATCCAAAGGTATGACAATAAAATATTGTTAAAAACCCAACCAGGGCTGGAACAAGAGGATCGCCCGCCACGGAGTCGGGCGGGCTTGATACGGCGGGACGGGCCCCCCATTTGTGAAGGGAGACGAGGCGCTGGAGTCCCCCGCCTCAATCCGGGGACACCTCTCGCACCGAACGGGATGCCACGAACCCCTCCCCCGCCGGAGTTTCCCTGCTCCGGCGGGGTTTCGTCATTCCGGATCGCTGGAAAGGCCGTAGCGGCGGATCAGGCGGTAGGTATTGCGCTCGCTGATGCCCATGGCGCGCGCCAAGTTGGACCGATGGCCGCGCAGCTTGCGGTACATGTAGCGCATGTAGCGCTCCTTCAGGTCCTCCAGGGTCGGTTCGCCGTCCATGTCGAAGTCGAAGGTCTCCCCCGGCGGCGGCTTCGGCTTGACGTCCAGGCCCAGGTGGTCGACCTCGATCCGCGTTTCATCGCGCGACAGGATGATGGCGCGTTCCATGACGTTGCGGAGTTCTCGCACGTTACCGGGCCAATCGTAGGTCATCATCACCCGCATGGCGTTCGGACTGACCGTCTTGTCGATGCGCCGCGAGAAGCCATGGTGATGAATGAAGTGCTCGATGATGTCCGGAATGTCGTCGCGCCGCTCACGCAATGGCGGAACGGTGATGACGAAGGCGTTCAGGCGGTAGAACAGGTCCTGGCGGAAGGTTCCCAGGCGCGCCATGGAACCCAGGTCCCGGTTGGTGGCGGCGACGATGCGGGCGTTGGCCAGAAGATCCTTGGTGCCGCCCAGGCGCCGAAACTGCCCGGTCTCAAGGACCCGCAACAGCTTGGCCTGGATGGCGGCTGTGATTTCGCCGATTTCGTCGAGGAACAGGGTGCCGCCGTCGGCCGCCTCGATCAGCCCCTTCTTCTGGCGGTCGGCACCGGTGAAGGAGCCGCGCTCGTGACCGAACAGCTCGGACTCGAACAGGTTCTCCTGCAGGGTGCAGCAGTCGAGCGCCACGTAGTTGCGCTTGGCGAAGAAGCTGCGCTCATGAATTTCGCGCGCCACCAGTTCCTTGCCGACGCCGCTTTCTCCCTGGATCAGCACCGTGGTGCCGGTCGGGGCCACGGCATCCACCATTTCCATCACGCGGCGGATGGGGGCGCTGTGACCGACCACGAAGTTCTTGCGCACCGCCTTGGAACGGCTGCGATAGAATTGCCAGTCCTGGCGCAGGTGGGCGTTCTCCAGCACTCGATTGACGGTGATTTCCAGTTCGTCCAGGTTCACCGGCTTGATAAGGTATTCGGCCGCCCCGGACTTGATGGCGTTGACCGCGTTCTTCACAGACCCGAAGGCCGTCAGCACGATGACCGGGAACTGGGAGCCCAGTTCCCGCAAGATCTCGATGCCGTCGCCGTCGGGCAGTTGCACGTCCATCAACACCAGAGCCGGTTCGTTGCCGCGCAGGAATTCCTGGCCGTCGCCCCAGCGCTGCACGCCGGTCGGGCTCAGGCCCATGCGGGTCAGCTGCTTGCACAGGAGCTGGTTGAAGGTGCGATCGTCCTCGATCACCAGCACCTGCTTGTTGGCGTGGGGCTCCATCAGGTTTCTTCCTCCGTTTCGTCGGCATCGGGCAGGCTGACGGTAAAGCAAGTGCCGTGCCCGACCTCGCTCTGCACCTCCAGGCGGCCGCCGTAGCGATCGAGGATCGCCCGGCAGATGGCCAGCCCCAGGCCGGTGCCATGGACCCCGTCGGCCCGACGGCTAAAGAAGGGATGGGTGATGTAAGGCATGTGTTCGGGGCGGATTCCGACGCCGGAGTCCTGGAACTCGATGCGCACGAATCCCCCCTCGCCCGTCCCCCGGATGGACAGCCGGCCTCCTCCCGGCATGGCATGGAATGCATTCTGCACGATGTTGAGCACCAGCATGCGGATTTCGCTTTCCGTCGCCATGACCCGCAAGGGATCGCGCGCCATTTCCACCACAGTCTCGATATGCTGCCTTTCGGCCTCGTGGGCCAGCAGCGAGATGATGTCCGCCACCGCCTTGTTGACGTGGATCAGGTGCAGTTGCTCCTCGGGCGCGGCCCCCAGACGCAAAAGCCGCCCGGTGACGTCGATGCATTCGTCGATCTCGCTGTCCAGCACCCGCAGGTATTCGCCGATCTGGGCCAGATCGGGAGCCTCGTCCTCGATGTCGCGCAGGATGGACTGCAGGCTGAGTCGGGCCGAGGCCAGGGGATTGTGGATCTCGTGAGCCACGCCGGTGGCCAATTGACCCAATTCCGACAACTTGTGCTCGTGCGACAGCGCCACCTGCTGGGACAGGTCGCGGATGGCTTCGACCACCATCATCTTGCCGCCGTCGGCATGCAGGGGCGCGGCCGTGATCTCGACGAACAATTCGTGGCCATCGCAGTGAAGGAAGCGTTGCACGCATTTCATGGGGCGCGGATTCTTGCGGATCTCGTGCAACGGGCAGGTAATCAGGCTGGGCGGGCAGGGTTCCATGCGGTCGTGGCTGGACAGATGGCAGAGCACGCCGACCACCTGGGACATCTCGTAGCCCATGCGTTCGCAGTAGCTGCGATTGGCCATGACGATGCGGAAGTTGCCGTCGATCACCCGCACCCCGTCGGGTACTGCATCGATCAGGTCCTGAAGGAACCTCTCCTTCTGTTCCATGGCCCAGAGATTGGCCTGGATGCTTTCCGCCATGCGGTCGAAGGTACGGCCCAGGTGCGCGAGTTCGTCGGTGCCTTCCGCGTTGACCCGCGCTTCCAGGTCGCCACCCGAAACCGCGTTGGAAGCCGCCGTCAGGCGCGCCACCGGCACCAGGACCAGACGCCGCATCAAGGCCCAGGCGGCGACGACCGTGAACAGCACCACCAGACTGCCCGCCCCGGTGAAGGCCAGGGCACTTATGGTCGCCTCGCGCCGGATCTCCCCGGCCTTGTAGTCGACGAACAGGATGCCGTTGATCGGATTGGCCTCGACGGAACCATGGCATTCCCGGCAGTTGGGCTTGTTGTGCACCGGGTTGATGCTGCGCAGAACCTCCTGGCCCTCCTCGTTGGGCATGAAGCGGGTCAGGGAGCCGTCGCCCGTGTCCCACTTTTCACCGCGATGGCAGACGGCGCAGGTCGGATCGTTGTGGATGTCGAACCGCCGCCCCATCATCTCGGGACGCGAGGCGAAGCGCACCTCCCCCTTGGGATTGACGATCATCACGCCGGCGATCCGCTCCAGGGCGCCCAGGCGGCGGACGATCTCGGTCAGGCCGGGCAGATCGCGCTTGAGCATGGCGTTTTCCAGCGACATCTGCAGCAGATGGTTCACCTGCTGCGAAGCCTGGGCACGCTCCTCCTCCAACCGGTCCCAGTAGAACCACTGGAACAGGGCGAGGAACAACACCGACGTGGCAGCCAGCCCGCCGGCCAAGGCAGCCACGATCTTCCGGTTGAGGCTGGCGGATATCCAAGAGCCCATATCGACTCCTCGTTGCTTTGCCCTTGCGGGATTTTACCCCACCATAGCCTTACCGGAGCCCAAGGTCCATCGCCACCGGGCAGGCCGCCCCACGATGGAACGGGGATTGCATGATGGGGCGGCTTTCGACGCAAGTTCGTTGCCAGTCTCGGGAGGAGATGCGACATGGGAGGCTATTCGATCAAGGACTGGGGCGCCGCCGGCGCCAGTGCCATGGCCCTGGTGCTCGCGGTGACGGTGGCGGGGAACCTCCTCGTTCCGCTGCCGCCCGAACCCGAACCGGGCAGCCCGGACGCGACCACCGCCTCGGCCCCTGCCCCCAAGCCTGCAGCCAAGGAATCCGCCAGACCGGCGGCGCAACATGCCAGTACGGCAGGTCCGGTTTCCCTGGCTGCCCGACTGGCAGTCGCCGACGTCAAGCGGGGCGAGACGGTCGCCAAGAAATGCGTCGCCTGCCATCCTTTGGACAAGGACGCCAAGGCCAAGGTCGGGCCGACCTTGTGGGGCGTGGTCGAACGCAAGGTGGCGACCGGCGATTTCAAGTTCTCGGAAGCCCTGGTCAAGCTGGGCGGCACCTGGACCTTCGAACGCCTGGAAGCCTATTCGGAAAATCCCAAGACCTTCGCCCCCGGCAACAAGATGGCCTTCGGCGGTATCGCCAACCCGGCCGAACGCGCCGATCTGCTGGCCTTCCTGCGCGGACGGACCGATGCGCCGGTGCCGCTCCCCCAGCCCAAGCCGGAGGAACTGGCGGCGGCCAAGGCCGGCGCCGCGGCA
>JAMOBD010000089.1 GCA_039908345.1 Magnetospirillum sp. WYHS-4 | reverse complement strand
AAGTCCAGGGTGTTCCCGCCCGCCGTGCCGACGAGGGTCGTCGATCCGCCGCCGACGATCCGTTCCACCGTCGCGTCGGCCGCGTAGTAGTCCGTCCCGATGGTCTGCGCCGTCCCGGCGTCCACCGTGTCGGTCCCCGCGCCACCGTAAAAGCGGTCCGTCCCGTCGCCCTGGCGATAGACGAAGGTGTCGTCCCCGGCATTGCCGTACATGTAGTCGTCGCCGGTTCCGCCGATCAGAACGTCGTTGCCACCCGCCGCCGAGAAGGAGACATCCAGCGAACCCGTCGTCGTCGAACTGTCTCCGTCCCCCTCGCTGGCGGTGGCGGAAATCTCAAGCCGGAAGTTGGAAGAAAAGCCGGCAGGCGTGGTGACCGTCAGGCCGGAAAGCTGGCTGGAAGCCAGACTCCATGTGCCGTCCCCGTTATCGGTTCCGGCACTCAGGCTGGCCCCGGAAGGCAGGCCGGAAATGGAGACCGACAGGGCTTCGGAACCGTCCAGATCGCCCAGGGCCGCCGCCAAGTCAAGATGAACCGTGGTCGCCCCGACGGCGCCGCTGTCGCCGTGCAGGCTGTCGCCCCCGGCGCCGCCCGAAATGGTGTCGCTGTCCCAGGTTCCCCGTAAAGTGTCGCCGCCCCCGGTTCCGGCGAGGGTTTGGCCCTGCCCGCTCTGGCCCAGGCTGGCCGCGGCGTTCTGGAGCGAGAGGCTTACCGAATCCGCATCGCCCGCCACGTTCACCGTCAAGCTGGCAGTGGTGGAAGCGGTGTCAGACCCGTCGGCGGAGGTTGCCGTCACCGTCAAATCGAAGCTGCCGCTGTAGTCGGCCGCCGGGGTGATCGCCAGCCCGGAAAGCTGGCCGGGGGTCAGAGTCCAGGTGCCGTCGCCGTTGTCCGTCCCCGCCGACAGCGATGCCCCGTCGGGAACTCCCGCGATGGTCAGCGAAAGAGATTCGGACGCATCGCCCAGCGCAGCCGAAATATCCAGCGCGATGGCTTGGTCTTCCGTCCCGGTCGCATCGACGGCTGCCAGCGTCGGCACATCCGCATCCCCCGCCACGTTCACCGTCAGGCTGGCCGTGGTGGAAGCGGTGGCGCCGCCCAGGCTTTCGGTGGCGGTTGCCGTCACCGCGAGATCGAAGCTGCCACTGAAATCGGGCGGCGGCGTGACGCTCAGACCGGTCAACTGCTCCCCGGCGAGGGTCCAGGTGCCGTCGCCATTGTCGGTTCCCGCCGACAGGATGGCGCCCGTCGGCAGGCCGGAAACGATGACGGACAGGCTTTCAGAGCCGTCCGTGTCGCTAAGGGCCGCCCGAATGTCGAGCGCGATGGCCCCATCTTCGCTTCCCGATGCCGACTGGACGGCCAGAGCCACGTCGGAGGCGGCGTTGTCGATCTCTACGGTGGCGACTGATTCTTCGAGAAGAATCGGATCGGTATCGGCGACGACGGCCGCTTCGCCTTCCACCGGAGCCACGACGACGGCGGAAAGGATGATCGCCCCCGGAACCCGGCCCGGATCGATGACGACTTGCAGACCCGGAAGATCCTGGGCCGCCACGGTCACCGCACCCTCGGGCCCAACCGTCCCGGCGGACAGGCGGACGCCGGCCGGCAGATCGACGAAGGTCACCGCCTCGCCGCCCGCCTTCTCGGCGATGCCGGATAGGTCGAGGGAAACGCTCTTTTCTCCCGTGGGCAGGACCAGGGCCTCCGCGGCCGGCGTAAGATGGATCTTCAGGCCGGGAAGGGAGGCGGAGGCGACGGAAAGTTCCGGCGCAGGGCCGCTCGCGGCCGGGGTTTCCGCCGCAACGCCGCGCGGATCGCGGCTGCCCATGTGCAGGTTGGGAACGGTGACGTCCTGTTCCTCGACGGTCACCCCCGGCTGGTGCAGGAGGACCTTCCCTTCGAGCCCCCCTTCGACGGGCGCCGTTCCCAGGTCGAAAAGTTCGATGTCGCCCCCGGAGCGTCCGCCGGATTCGCCCCTGCCCGAGCCGTCAACCATCGGAAACCTCCACGTGGAACATGCCTGAGCGGACGCTACCATATCTTGGCGGACGATCACAGGTCGCGCTGGAGATACCGCGACCTGCGCTCCAACGGTTGATCTTGGTCCTGGAAAGCTCCATTCTCCCCCCGTGGGCTTTGCCGAAGCCCCGCGGGACGGGTGGAAATGACCCGAAGGTTGGGGGGGTCGATAACCATGGCGGAGAGCCGTCCGAACTTTTTTCGCTCCCTGAGCCGGGTGGCGCTCGGGCGTATTGACGTTCTGCTGTCCTCGTTCGCCATCAATCTGCTGTCTCTCGCCCTACCCCTGGTCATTCTCCAGGTCTACGACCGCATCATCCCCAACCAGGCGACCGACACCTTCTCCCTGCTGATGGCGGCCCTGTTGCTGTCGGTGGTGCTGGACGCGGTGCTGCGAAGCATCCGCAGCCGGATCACCACCTGGAGCGGCGCGCGCTTCGAGCACGCCACCTCGCGCCGCGCGGTGGAACGCCTGTTGGGCGCCCGCATCGAGAATTTCGAAGCGGTTCCGCCCGGCACCCACGTGGATCGCTTGGCGGCCATCGACGCCTTGCGCGACTTCCATTCCGGCCAGTCCCTGATCGCGCTGGCGGACCTGCCCTTCGTGGTCCTGTTCCTGGCGTTGATCGGCTTGATCGGCGGCAGTCTGGTCCTGGCTCCCCTCGCGGTGGCGCTGGTGGCCCTGGGCTATGCGGCGACGGTGGCCTGGCGGCTGGACCGGGCGGTGGAACGGCGGACCGAACTGGACAACGCGCGCTATAACTTCGTCTTCCAGTCCTTGAACGGTGTCCATTCTGTCAAGGCGCTGGGACTCGAAGCCCAGATGTGCCGTCAGTACGAAAGCATCCACGCACCGCTGGCGCGGGCCGTCTACGATGTGGCCTACCTGTCGGCGGCGGCCCAATCGGTGGGGTCAATGTTCGGCGGCCTGACCATGATGGCGGTCGCGGCGGCGGGCGGACTGATGGTGGTCGGCGGCCACCTCAGCAACGGCGCCCTGGTGGCCGCCATGCTGCTGGCGGGCCGGGCGGTACAGCCGTTGCTCAAGATGATCGGCGTCTGGACCCAGAGCCGCACCCTGAAGCTGGCGGAGCAACGCCTCGACGACCTCCTGACGCTTCCCCAGGAAGAAGCTCCGGCACGCCAGGACGACCAAACTCCGGTGCTGGCCGGCTGGATACGCCTGGAGGACGTCACCGTACATCGCGGACGTCCGGACTTCCCGGTTCTGTCTCACGCCAACCTGGAGATCTTCCCCGGCGAAATGGTGGCCCTGGTCGGTGAGACCGGCGGCGGACGGGCGACCGTCCTCGACCTGATCGCCGGCCTCGCCCGCCCGGACGAGGGCCGGCTGGTGCTTGACGGGGTGGACGCCGCCCGTATCGACTTCCGAGAGTTGCGCAAGCAGATCGCCTACGTGCGCCAGTTCGCGGTGCTGTTCCGCGGCAGCCTGCAGGATAACCTGACCCGGTTCCGCGGACGGGAATACCTGGCCTCGGCGCTCGACGTCGCCAACCGGATGGGCCTGGACGAGACCATAGCCCGCTTGCCCGCCGGTTTGCAGACGCGGGTCGGAGACATGGCCTCCGAGGCCCTGGCAGGCAGCGTCCAGCAGGTCGTGGCCCTGGTTCGCGCCCTGGCCGATCGGCCCCGCCTGTTGTTGTTCGACGAGGCCAACTCGGCTTTCGACATGGCCGCGGACAGCCGGCTTCGCGGCCTGCTGCTGGAGATGCGGGGCCGGACCACCGTCATCATGGTGACCGGCCGGCCGTCGCTGATTTCGCTCGCCGACCGGATATTCCGGGTCGAGGACGGGAACATCGTCGAGATCGACAAGACCCGTCCCAGCCTGGAGGCGCGCCGTGGGTAGGATTTCCCTGCAGCGCGCCTCGTCGAAGCAACTGGCCAAGGAATGGCTGGCCGTACTGGTGGACCGGCTGGGCCACCGGGAGACCAATTCTGCCTTCATCGGCTGCCTGGTCACCCTGCTCGACGCCCTCGAATGGCAGGGAGCCGCCCGCCAGATCGCGGAGGCGCTGCCCCACGAATCCGACGAGTTGAGCTTCGCGGAATTTCGCGACGTGCTCGCCCGGCTCGGCTTCGGAACCACCCACCTGACGGCACGCCCCGAGGAAGTGACCGAGCGCCTGCTGCCTTGCCTGTTCGTCGCCGGCAATGGCGATCCCTACGTACTCCTGGGACGCGACGCCGACGGCATCGCCGTGTTCGAAGGCAAGGCGGCGGCTTGCCGCCACGTCCCCGCCCTGCCTGCGGGCGACTGCTATCTGGTCAAGCCGGAGACGAAAGAACGTCCGGCATCCGCCACCGAGGTCGGCGGCTGGCTGCGCGGCATCGCCAAGCATTTCCGTGGCCTGATTCTCGCCATCCTGGCCATGACCTTCGCCATCAACGTGCTGGCGTTGGTGGGATCGCTGGCCATCATGACGGTCTACGACCAGGTGATCGCCAAAAGCCAGCCCGAGATGATGCCCGCGTTGCTGTTCGGCGTCGGGCTCGCCACCCTGTCCGAACTGGGATTCCGCCTGCTGCGGGCACGGGGCCAGGCCTACATGGGAGCGCGGCTGGACTATCTGGTCGGCACCAAGGTATTCGAACAGATCATGCACCTGCCGCCCGCCTTCACCGAGCGGGCTCCCGTCGGCGGTCAGGTGACCCGCATCCGCGAGTTCGAGTTCCTGCGCGAATTTTTCACCGGTGCCCTGGCCGGCACCCTGCTGGACTTGCCCTTCGTGGTGGTCTTCGTCGCGGTGATCGGCCTGATCGCCGGCCCCTTGGCGGCGGTGCCGCTGGTCCTGCTGGTGCTTTACCTGCTGATTGGACTGATTACCGAACCGGCAATCCGCGACCGCATGAAGCGTTCCGGCGAAGCGCGCTCGCAGCGCTATGCCTTCGTGGTCGAGATGATCTGGTGGCTGCGCTCGATCAAACAGATGGGCGCCGAGGACCTTTGGCGGGAGCGCTTCCGCAAGCTGTCGGCCGAAGCCGCCTGGGCCAATCACGATGGCTCCCGGTTGCAGGCCATCGCCCACAACGCCGCCCATGTGCTGATGGTGGCGGCGGGAACCGCGACATTGGGGATCGGCGTCCTTCTGGCCATGGAAGGCGACATGACCATGGGCGCCCTCATCGCCACCATGATGCTGGTCTGGCGCATCCTGGCCCCCATGCAGACCTTGTTCGGCCAAAGCAACCGGATCGAGCAGATGCAGCAGAGCCTCCGCCAGCTTGTCGCCATGCTGGGATACGAACGCGAGCAGGAACCGGGCGATGCGCCGGTGGCTTCCATCGCTTTCGAGGGCCGCCTTGCCTTCAACCGGGTGAGCATGCGCTATTCGGCGGAAGGCAATCCCGCGATCCTCGGGCTAACCCTGGAAATCGAACCGGGGGAGATGCTGGCCGTCAGCGGCGGCAGCGGCTCCGGCAAGACCACCCTGGCCAAGCTTGCCCTGGGCGTCTACCGGCCCCAGGCGGGTACCGTGACCCTGGACGGCGTCGACATCCGGCAATTGCGCCCCATCACCCTGCGCCAGACCCTGGCCTACGTCCCCCAGCGCAACCACGCCTTCGCCGGCACCCTGTTCGACAACATCGCCATGTCCAATCCCGCCGCCAGTGTCGACGATGTGCGGCGAGCCTGTGACCTGGCCGGCCTGCTGGACGTCATCGAATCCCTGCCTGCCGGCTTCGACACCCGGTTCCGTGAAGGCCTCCTGAGCCACGTGCCCCAGGGTTTCCTGCGCAAGCTGGGCTTGGCGCGGGCTTTCCTGCGGGATGCTCCGGTCCTGATCCTGGACGAACCGGCCGGTTCGGCGGACGAGGCCGACGAACGCGATTTCATCGCGGCTCTGCAACGGCTCAAAGGCACCCGCACCATCGTGATGATTACCCATCGGCCCAGCCATATGCGGCTCTGCGACCGGCTTTTGGTACTCGAACAAGGCCAGCCGCTCCACCTGGGGCCGCCGGAACTGGTTCTGGCCCGCATGGCCGCGGGGGCTTGAGGAAGAGGGAGAAACCGACCCATGCCGTCCACCAAGATCGCCGCGTTCAGGCCGGGGGCCATCCCCCGGAACCAGATGCGCCATCTTTCTCACGAGGCGATCCTCGAGGAAGTGGAACCATCCCGCCTCGGCTTCTGGACGGCGGGATTGGTCCTAGGGACGATGCTGGCCGGGGCTGTCTGGGCCAACTTCCTCACCGTGGCCACGGCCGCCCGAACCGAAGGCGAGGTCGTGCCATCGGGGGCGGAGCGCCCGGTGCAGCACCTGGAAGGGGGCCTCGTCGGCGAGGTTCTGGTCCGCGACGGCGATCTGGTCCGGCAAGGGCAAGTCCTGCTGCGCATCGACCCGACCCTCCGGGTTGCCGAACTGGACCAAGTGAAGGCCCGCTTCGCCGCTCTCACCATCAAGGCCAAGCGCCTGCGTGCCTTCATCGAAGGCGGCGAGCCGGATTTTTCCGAACTCAACGGTAGCTACGGCGACTTGATCGCCGAGGCCCGCTTCGTTCTGCAATCGACCCGCGACCGCATCGCCGGCCAGAAGACGGTCCTGGAAAACCAGTTGCGCCAACGTCAGAAGCAGGTGGACGTACAGACCAAGCGGGCCGCCAGCCTGCACCAGCAGATCCACCTGGTCCGCGAGGCGGTCGGCATGCGCGACGACCTGCACAAGCAAGGTTACGGCTCGCGGGTGACCTTGCTCAGTTCCCAACTCGAACTGGCCAAGGTCCAGGGCGCCCTGACCGAGGCGGAAGTTTCCGAGGAACAGGCTCGCGCCGCCGTCCGCGAGACCGAGAGCCAAGTTTTGGAACTGGACATCACCGAGCGCGGCAAGGCCACCGAGGAACTGAATGCCGCCCTGTCCGAACTGGCCGAGGTGCGCGAGAATGTCAGCCGACTCCAGGACCGGGTCAACCGTCTGGATCTGGTGGCGCCGGTGGGCGGCGTCGTGCACGGCATGAAGGTGCACAGCGTCGGCGCGGTCATCGAGCCGGCCCAAGTGTTGATGACCATCGTGCCTCTGGACGAGCAGGTGGTGGTCGAAGCGCGCCTCGATCCCAAGGACGTGGGCCACGTGCGCATCGGCCAGCCGGCCAAGGTGACGGTGAAGGGCTTCGACGTGCGCCGCTACGGGATGGTGCTGGGCGAACTGGCACAGGTGTCCCCGGCCACCTTGATGGACGAAAAGGGCCAGCCCTATTTCAAGGGCCGCATCGTGCTCAAGGAGGATGTGATCCGCGACGGCGAGACCACCTACCGGGTCGTTCCCGGCATGGCGGTCGGGGTGGATATCGTCACCGGCAGCCAAACCCTTCTGCAATACCTGACGCGGCCCGTCTACGTCTCCCTGGTCGGCGCCTTCTCGGAACGGTGACGCGGCGAAGAGCGGGGCCGACTATCCGATCCGTTCCGGAGGAATCCATACCGTGACCGTCGTTCCTTGGCCAAGGCCACTCGCGATGGAGAGGCGCCCCCCGTGGAGTTCCACGAGGGCAACCGTCAGCGGCAAGCCCAGCCCCGTTCCCTCGTGCTTGCGATTCATCGTGGAATCCACTTGGCCAAACGGAAGCAGCGCCTTGGCGATGCCATCCGGGTCCATCCCAATCCCGGTATCTCGGACCTGGAAAGAGAAGCTTCCGTCTGGGGCCCGCTGAGATTCCAGCACTACCGTTCCGTCTTCGGGCGTAAACTTGATGGCGTTGGACAAAAGGTTGAGGAGGACCTGCTTCATTCGTCGCGGATCGACGCGAAGGGGCTGGGGATCGCTCTCCCGGTATTCCAGGCGGACCTTCCCTTTGTTCGCCCGCGGGCCGATCAACCGAAGGCAAGCCTGTGCCAGAACGTCGAAGGCGACGATATCGTCATTCAGTTCCAGCTTCCCCGCCTCGATGGCCGAAACGTCCAGGATATCGTTGATCAGCGACAGGAGATGCTCTCCCGAGGAGCAGATATCCTTGACGTATTCCCGATACTTGTCGTGCCCGACCGGACCGAACACCTCTTCCTGGATCATGTTCGAGAAGCCGATAATGGCGTTCAGGGGCGTGCGCAACTCGTGGCTCATGTTCGCCAGCAGTTCGGACTTGGCCCGGTTGGCGATCTCGGTCTGCTGGACGGCATCGACCATCTGCCGCTCGATTTCCTTGCGTTCCGAGATGTCTTCATGGATGGCGACGAAGTGGTCGATGACGTTCTTGTCATTGCGGATCGGAGCGATCAGGACGCTAGCCCAAAAGGTGCTGCCGTCCTTGCGGCGGTCCAGGAGTTCGCCGCGCCAGACCCCGCCGGCGAGAACCGTTTCCCACAAATTCCGGTGAACGTCGGACGAAATATCGCCCGACTTCAGTAAGCGCGGATTCCGGCCCATGGCCTCGGCCGGGGCGTAGCCCGTCATTTCCGTGAACCGGGAATTCACGTATTCGATCCGCCCCTGACGGTCGGTGATGAAAACCATGAGCGGACTCTGTTCCAGGGCATAGGAGAGCTTGCGGAGCGATTCCGATACCTCCCGATGCCGCATCAGCGGAACGCTCAACTGCCGGAAGGCAATTCCGGCCACGACCAGCACGAAGGCCAAGCTTCCGGCCGCCACGACCGCCGCCTTGACGAAGGGAGCCGTGGCTTCGCTCCAATCGATCTTCGCCACCAGTCCTGCCTCTAGCGCGGGAATGGGTTCATAGGCGGCCAATACCTTGGTTCCCCGGTAGTCCAGCGCCACCATCACCCCGGACTGGCCCTTCAGCGCCCGCCGCATGGGCTCGCCCAATTCCGACTCGGCCTCCACCGACGGCGCGCTCGGCAGGGCCTCATTCTCCCGGCTGGAAAGAAAGACGATGGCGTCTTTCTGGCGCAGGCCGAGAACGAACTCGCCGGTTTCTCCCAAGCCCTTGTAGCGCAGGTAGGCTCCGGTGATCTGGCCAAGGGTGGCCCAGACGGCACCGCCGGGATGAACCTGGGTGCTGAATTTCGCGTCGAAGCGGGCCACGGACTCGATCATGCTGGCCTGACCCAACTTGAACAGTGCCCGAGAAAAAGCTGTTCTGTAACAGACTGTTACGGAGTGGCACGGGTTTGTTAGCACTACATTCCGGGGTGGCGGGGTTTCAGGTGGGGGTTTCGTGG
>JAMOBD010000088.1 GCA_039908345.1 Magnetospirillum sp. WYHS-4 | reverse complement strand
CGCCGGCCCAGCCTGGACGATGTCGCCCGCCTGCGCGGGGCGGCGGACGCGGCGGCGCTCCGGCTGCGCTACCACGACGATGCCTTGCACCGCCGCCTGAAGCCCCAAGGCCAGGAGGCCGCGGAAGCCTTCGAGCGTGCCGAGCAAGCACGGGTCGAGGCCCTAGGGGCGCGGCGCTTCGCCGGAGTCGGCGGCAACATTCGGGCCCGTGTCGAGGAACGCTGCCATATCAAGGGCTTTGCCGAGGTGGACAGGCGCCAGGACGGTCATCTGGGCGAAGTATTGGCCCTGCTGGTGCATGAACAGGTGGCCGGTCTCGCTCCGCCGCCCGAGGCGGCGCGGTTGCTGGATGCGTGGCGGCCCTGGCTGCGCGAGAAGGGGGGCGGGCGGCTGGAGGCCCTGGCCCGCCAGGGCGCCGACCAGGAATCCTTCGCGCGCGGCCTGAAGGACCTGTTGACCGCCCTGGATCTGGCCGAAGTCCAGGCGCCGGGCGAGAGCGAGCCGGCACCGGCCCAGGGCGCCGAAGGTCCCGAAGGTGGCGAGGAGGACGACGGCATGGAGCCGATGGGCTCCTCCGACAAGTCCGAGATGGAAATGCCCGATGCCGGCGGGGAAGGGGACCTGGAAGCCGATGCTGCCGATGCCTCTGCCGGCGACCACGACATGCAGGCGCCAGGCACTGGAGACGAAAATCCGGCTGGCCCCAGTCCGCGCCGCAACGACCTGCCCGATGGTGGGCTTCCCATCGGCTCGACTTACCGGCCTTATACCACCGAGTTCGACGAGGTGGTCGATGCGGCGATGCTCTGCGACCCGGAAGAACTAATCCGGCTGCGCGCCCAACTCGACCGCCAACTCGCCAACCTGCAGAGCGTGGTCGCCAAGTTGGCCAATAGGCTGCAGCGCCGCCTGCTGGCCAAGCAGAGCCGGTCCTGGGATTTCGACCTGGAGGATGGCTTGCTCGATTCCGGCCGCCTCGCCCGGGTGGTCGCCAATCCGACGCATGCCTTGTCCTTCAAGATGGAACGGGACACCGATTTCCGCGACACCGTGGTGGCGCTATTGATCGACAATTCGGGCTCCATGCGCGGCCGGCCGATCACCGTGGCGGCCATGTGCGCCGATATCCTGGCCCGTACCCTGGAGCGCTGCGGAGTCAAGGTGGAGATCCTGGGATTCACCACCCGTGCCTGGAAGGGCGGGCGCGCCCGGGAAAAATGGGTGGAGGAGGGCAAGGCCAAGAACCCGGGACGGCTCAACGACTTGCGCCATATCGTTTACAAGGCGGCCGACCAGCCTTGGCGGCGGGCGCGGCGCGGACTGGGCTTGATGCTGCGGGAAGGCATCCTCAAGGAGAATATCGACGGCGAGGCCCTGCTTTGGGCCCATGCGCGCCTCGTGCGGCGGCCGGAACAGCGGCGCATCCTGATGGTGATCTCGGACGGTGCGCCGGTGGATGACGCGACGCTGTCGGCCAATCCCGGCAACTACCTGGAACGCCATCTGCGCGAGGTGATTCGCGAAATCGAGACCCGCTCGCCTGTGGAACTGAGCGCCATCGGCATCGGCCACGATGTGACCCGCTACTACCGGCGCGCCGTGACCATCTCGAACGCGGAAGAACTGGGCGGCACGGTGATGGCCCAGCTTACCGCCCTGTTCGACGAGGATTCCCGCCGGCCGACGGAAAGGCCCGCCCGATTCGGAGCTACTCCTCGTAGCGCCATTTGATGGAGCATCCCATGCTGGCTATCTGCGCGGCCGGTCCGCGGCCGGTGCGGATGACTTCCAGCATGCCCTCGTAAAGTTCCCGTCGGGCATCGGGCGGGGCGGCTTCCTTGCGCGAGGCGTCCAGGCGGCCCCGGTACTGCAACTCAAGACTTCCGTTGAAGCCGAAGAAATCGGGCGTGCAGACCGCGCCGTAGGCCTTGGCGATCTCCTGGGTTTCGTCGATCACGTAGGGGAAGGTGAACCCGTTGGCCGCCGCGAACGCCTTCATGTTGTCGAATGAATCCTCGGGGTATTTGGCGGCATCGTTGGACATTATGGCGATGGCTCCCATGCCTTCCGCCTGCAAGGCCTTCACGTCGCGCACCAGGCGGTCGACGATGGCCTTCACGTAGGGGCAATGATTGCAGATGAACATCACCAGAAGACCTTTGGGGCCCTTGGCTTCATCCAAGGACCAAGTCCGGCCGTCGATACCCCTGAGGGTAAAGTCTATGGCCTTCCAGCCGAAATCGCAGACCGGCGTTTGCAGCGAAACCATGGTAGTCTCCCTGATTCTTGCTTGTCGCGACCAAGGTTAGGCGGAGACGCCAAGCTCATCAAGAACGATGACAGATTTCCAAACAGGCACTAACATCCGAGGCAACAGGGACAAACCGGCGGGGACGTCATGGCGGCAGGGGGCGAAGCCAACGACCAGTTGAAGCGTCGCGTCAACATGCGGGTTCTTGTCGCGGTGGTCCTGCTGGCGGTGGCGGCCATCGGGTCGGTGTTTGGCGCCTTCCGCTTCACCGAGGCGGAAAAGGCCCGCGATCTGCGGACCTGGCAGGCGCGTCTGGGAGTCGTCGCCGACAGCCGCGTCGCCGCGATCAATGAGTGGGTCGAGCAGAACTTCGCCACCCTACGCGAACTGGCAGAAAACGCCTCCCTGCAACTCTATATGACGGAACTTGCGCAGGCCCAGGGCCAGCGCGACAAGATGGCCGACGAGGCCGCCCAGGCCGGCTACCTCCGCAACCTTCTGGTCGCCACCGCCGAACGGACCGGATTCAAGGCGCCGCAAGGGGCCGGCGAAGTGTCCGCCAACGTGGAGAAAGTGGGGGTCGCCGGTATCGGCCTGGTGGATGCGAGCGGACGCCCTTTGGTCAGCAGTCCCGGCATGCCGCCGGTCAACGAGCGCATCCGCGCCGCCCTCGACAATGCCCTGAAGGGGGAGCCGGCTGTGGTCGACCTCCATATGGGGGCGGGGAATCTGCCGACGCTGGGCTTCGCCCTGCCGGTCTACGCCATCCAGGACGAGGGCACCAAAGCCATCGGGGCGGTGCTCGGCATCCGCGTCGCCGACAAGCGCTTCTACCAGCGCCTGCAGCAGCCGGGTGACACCGAGGCTTCGGCGGAGACCTACTTGGTCCGGCGCGCCGAGGCGGTGGTAGAATATCTCTCGCCCTTGGCTGACGGCACGGCACCGCTGCAGCGGACCCTGGCCTTCGACACTCCGGATCTGGATGCTTCCTTCGCCATCGACAAGCCGGGTGGCTTCGGCCTCAAGCGCGACCATGCGGGCACCGAAGTGTTGGTGGCCTCGCGCAAGCTTGGGGCGGTGCCCTGGGTGCTGGTGCGCACCGTGTCACGCGCAGAAGCCCTGTCGGCCACCGAGACCCGCCTGCATACGTTATTGACCGTATTCCTGCTGATTACCGGCGGCGTTCTGGTGACTTTGGTGGCGGTATGGCGGCATGGCAGCTCGCTGCGTGCCGCCAAGGCCGCCGAACAATACCGCCAAGCCGCCGAACGCTTCGAGGGACTGATTCAGTTCATGCGCACGGTGGTCGACCGCCAGCCGACCGAGATCATGAACATCAATCCCGAAGGCCTGATTACCTTCGCCAACCGGCCTTTTGCCGCAAGGTGGGGCATTCCCATACAGGACATCAAGCGCAAGCCGCTGGTCTCGGTGATCGGCCCGGCGCTTGCCAAGCAGTTCTTCGAAATCAACAAGCGGGTCATCGAGACCGGAAAGTCCGAAGGCCAAGTCCATCACTTTGAAGATGGGGACGAGGGACCCCGCACCATGGTTTCGGAGACCATCCAGGTGCCCCCCGACGCCACCCATCCGGCGGCGGCGCTGACCGTCTTTACCGACATCACCGAGATCAGCCGCGAGCGGGAGCGCAACGAGCGGGTCATGCGCCAGTTGACCGACACTCTGGTGAGCGTGGTCGACCGCCGCGATCCCTATTCCGCCAATCATTCGGCCCGAGTGGCCGAGGTTGCGCATGCCATCGCTTTGGAAATGGGGGCAGGGGAGGGAGTGGGCCGCGTCGTCGAAACCGCCGGCAGCTTGATGAACCTGGGCAAGATATTCATTCCCGCCGGGGTGCTCACCAAGTCCAGCGACCTGACTGCCGAGGAACGCCAGATGGTCATGGGCAGCTATCTGGTCAGTGCCGAACTACTCCAGCATGTGGAATTCGACGGTCCGGTGGTCGAGACCATCGCCCTGATGGGCGAGATGTGGGATGGCGGCGGCCCTTATGGCATGTCGGGCCAACAGATCCTGGTGACAGCGCGGATTCTGGCGGTGGCCAATGCCTTCGTCGGCATGATCAGCCCGCGCGCGTACCGCGAGGCCATGACCTTCGACAAGGTCTCCAACATCCTGTTGCAGCAATGCGGCACGCGCTTCGACCGTAAGCCGGTCTCGGCCTTGATCCATTTCCTGGAAAACCGGGGTGGCAGCGAGAAATGGGCCCATTTCCGCGAGCCCCCGAAGGTGGCCGAGGAAGAACTGGTTTTGGAGCCCGCCATGGCCGCCTCCGAACCGGGTTTAGTCGCTTCCACGCCTATTCCCGAGCCGGAACCCGAACCCGAACCCGAACCCGAGCCGGAACCCGAGCCGGAACCCGAGCCGGAACCCGAGCGCACGGCTCCGCCGTCGGCGCTACGCCAAGTTTCCGCCGGCACGCCGGCACCGGCGGTTACGGTGCGACTGGCGCCGCGTGTCGCCGCGCGTCCCGTCGCACCGACCACGAAGTTGGAGGCCGAGCCGGAGGCTGCGGTCACCCATGAGGACCTGCCGGCACCGGGAACCTGACGGGTAGTGCTGCTGCATTTTCGGCACGTGCGGTCTTGTCAACGGCATCTTAATGCGGTAATCATAATAATGATTATCATTATCGCAACGATGAGAGCCCCCTTCCTATGCATGGCACGTTCAACCAACTTCCTGTCAATGCCGACGAGCAATCCCACCACACGCACCACAAGGCGAAGCCCAAACCGATCCTCCGGAAGGGTCGGGAAGCCTCGAAGTTCGGGATGGCGGCGTCTCTAACCGCTCTCGTGCTGACCGGATTCCGTATCGTGCGCCCAATGGCTCCGCTCCATCCCATTGCAGCAGTTGCATTCTTGCTATTTGCTGCATGGCACCTCTACGAGAACGAAAAGCCATTCAACAATAAGGCGCGATCAAATCACAAACATAAATAATATATAGAACGATATCAATTTTATCAAACGCAGTATTATGACATATCATCAAATGTCCATAACATTATTAATGCAATTCGATAACATGTACTAATTAATACATTGAACAGCCTCCCAGTCATCCGCATTGTTCTAGCGGTGATATTTGATGATGCCAGGCGCCGGTGGTGCTGCGAATCTCCTTCCCATCGCTCGCCGATTCCCGGCATGATGGGGGGAGAGGAAGATCGGAACGCGCCATGGGCACCGCGGAAGCCAAATTCAAGGTCGGGCAGGTTGTCCACCACCGGCTATTCGATTACCGGGGCGTGGTGATCGACGTGGACCCGTTTTTTCGCGGGCCGGACGAGCCCTACAAGCCCGAGTCTGCCGGCCGGCCGGTCAAGGACCGCCCCTGGTACCACGTTCTGGTCGACGGAGCCGAACATCGGACCTACGTGGCGGAAAGCAATCTGGAACCCGACGCCCTCGGAGGGCCGATCGACCATCCGGCGGTACGCCTGCATTTTCGGAGCCTGCAGGGCAGCGACTACGAGCCCCTGCGCAAGATGCATTGACTCCCATGCTTCTGGTCCGTGTCAGGGGATAAAGGACGAAGGGGGCTGCATCGATCTCCGGCGGGCACCTTGGCGGCGAGCCAGAGGACCCCACTACCAGTACTTCTCCCGGTGCAGGCTGTCGGGGCCATAGCCGCGGGTGGCCAAGCGTGGTTCGGCTTCCTCGATCATGGCGGGGTTGCCGCAAAGGAAGACGTGGGTGCACGCGGGGACGAGTGGGAAGCCACAGGCTTCTTCCAGGGCCGGATCGTCCAGCCAACGAGGCAGGCGGCCGGCGCGCCCGTTCCATGCAGGATCGTCGGCCGGGCGCGACACCACCGGTAGGTAGGCGAAGCGCGGGCAGGCACGTCGCAGGTCTTCCAGTTCGCCCCGGTAGCCGAGGTCCCAGGAATAGCGGGCCCCGTGCAGCACCGCGACCCGTCGTTCGGAGGCTACCAGCACCCGGGTGCGCAGCATGCTCATGTAGGGCGCCAGACCGGTGCCGGTGGCGACCATCAGTACATGGCGGTCGGACGGCACCTCCTGGAGGGTGAACAGTCCCTTGGCGCGGGGGCCAAGGAACAGGCGGTCGCCTTCCTTGAGGGCGAACAGCCGGGGAGTCAATTCTCCGCTGGGTACCAGGGAGACGTAGAACTCCAGAGATTCGCGCTCCAGGCTGCCCGAGGAGATGGAATAGGCCCGCTTGACCAGGCGGTCGGCAGCGCCGAGCGGCGGGTCGTCACCCTCGCCCCCGGCCGGAAGGCGGGGGGCGTTCCGCCGCAGGCCCAGTACCGTGTACTGGCCGGCGGCGAATTCGAAGACCGGACCGTCGGGCTTGACACGCAGGATGGCCAAGCGCGGCGTGATGTCGATGCGACGGAGCAAGGTGGCGTTGTAGTCTTCGAACATGGCGGGATGATAGCCGACGGCGGGGGCGGCACAGAAGCGTCTTGACGGGCGGCGGGGAAAGGGGTTGAGTCCGGCGCCTGACAACCAGAGGTCCTGCATGGATTTCCGCCCCGTCGTGCTGGTCAACGGCCTGTTGCTGGTCGTCCTGGCCGTCGCCATGGCAATCCCGGCCGCCGTGGACCTGGCGTCGGCCAATCCCGATTGGATCGTCTTCGTCATGTCGGGGGCTGTGACGCTGTTCGTCGGTGTCGCCATGGCGCTGACCAGCTATTCCCGCGACTTCCGCTTCACCGTCCGCCAGGGCTTCGTCATCACCACCAGCGCCTGGGTGGTGAACGCCTCCTTCGCCGCGCTGCCCTTCATGTTTTCCGAACTGAGGATGACTTTCACCGATGGCTTTTTCGAGGCCATGTCGGGACTGACCACCACGGGGGCCACCGTCATCACCGGCCTGGACAAGCTGCCGCCGGGTATTCTCTTGTGGCGCGGCCTGCTGCAATGGATCGGCGGCATCGGCATCATCGTCATGGCCATCGCCATCCTGCCCATCCTCAGGGTCGGCGGCATGCAGCTCTTCCGCATGGAATCCTCGGACCGCTCCGAAAAGGCCTTTCCCCGCGCTGCCCAGGTGGCGAGCGCCATCGGCACCATCTACCTGGGTATGACGGTGTTCCTCATCCTGGCCTTCTGGGGGGCGGGAATGAGGCCCTTCGAGGCGGTGGTCCATGCCATGACGACCATTTCCACCGGAGGCTTTTCGACATCGGACAGTTCCATCGGCGTGTTCGACAGCCCCTGGATCGATGGAGTGGTGATGCTCGGCATGCTGTCCGGAAGTCTGCCTTTCATCCTGTTCCTCAAGACCCTGCGAGGGGACCGCAAGGCCCTGGTGCGGGACAGCCAAGTCCGCGCCTACCTGGGGCTGGTGGTCTTGGCCGTGACGGCGGTGACCGGGTGGCTGTGGCTGCATGGCGGCATGGAACTGCTCCAGGCGGTCCGCTTCGCGTCCTTCAACGTGGTGTCGGTGGTCTCGGGAACCGGGTATGCCACCACCGACTTCGGCCTGTGGGGCAGCTTCGCGACCGCCGTCCTGTTCTTCCTGATGTTCGCCGGCGGCTGTACCGGGTCGGCCTCGGGCGGCATCAAGATGTATCGCTTGCTTATCCTTTACGCGGCCGCCCGGACCCAGATCCACTACCTGTTCCAGCCGCACGGGGTCTTCATTCCCTATTTCAACCGCCGTCCGGTGCCCGACGAGGTCATCACCTCGGTACTGGCCTTCTTCTACATCTACATGCTGGTCTTCGCCCTCTTGACCGTGGCCTGCACGGCGGCCGGTCTGGACGTCATCACGGCTCTGTCCGGAGTGGCCACCGCCATGGGCAACGTGGGGCCCGGATTCGGCACCGTCATCGGACCGGCCGGGACCTTCCAGCCCTTGCCCGATGCGGCCAAGTGGCTGCTGGCGTTGGGCATGTTCCTGGGCCGTCTGGAGCTGTTCACGATTATCGTCCTGTTCAGCCGCGCCTTCTGGCGGGCGTGATGGTGGCGAAGAGATTCTAGCCTGGGGCCGCCGCAGACAGTATTCTGCTCCCAAGGCCGACCGGCTGGGGGCACGTCGGGGATGGGAGAACGGGATGCTCAAAAACCTCAAGATTTCGACGAAGGTGTTCGCCGGGTTCGGAACGATCCTGGCCTTGTTGGCCGTACTGTCCTTGGTGGGGGGCGTGAGCCTCGGCTCGGCCGGCGGCTATTTCACCGAATACCGGGAAGCGGCGCGCCAGCGTAACGCGCTCAACCGGGTCAATATCGCGCTCCAGCGGGTGAGGGTGAACGTCCGCAACTTCATCATCGCCCCCAAGGACCAGGTGGCCAGGCAAACCATCGACCGGCTCGGGCAACTCGATCGGGAGACCGGCGAGGCGCTCAAGGTTATGGCCTCGCGGCCGGATTTGGTTTCCCAAGTGCGGATCGTCGACGCCAAAGGCAAGGAACTGTCCACCCTGTTCTCCGATGTGGTCAAACGCCAGGCGGATGCCGACAAGGCCGTGAAGGACGTCATCGACGTCGCCGGATTCCAGGCGGATCATGAACTGACCGGCCTTATCAAGACCGGCCAACGCGAGAACCTGATCGACGAAATGTATTACGGCGGCATGGCGCTGCGGCACTTACTGCTTGCCCGTCTGGAGGCACGGACTTTCCTGGCGCGCGGCGACGAGGAGTCCTTCGGCCAGGCGAAGAAGAACTTGGCGGAACTGGATGGGTTCCTGCAGAAGCTTGCCAAGGCGATGGAGGACGACCGCCGCAAGGCCAGGGTGGTCAAGATTGCCGAGAGTTCCAAGACTTTCGCCAGGGGACTGGACGATCTTCACACCGCCGTCCAGACCCGGAACGATATCTTCGAGGTCAGGATGACGGCGCTGGGCAACGACATGGTCAAGACCGGCGACGACCTCACCGGCACGCTGCGCGACTTCCAGGACGCCCTGGGGCCGAAGGCGGAATCGGCGATCAATACGGCC
>JAMOBD010000087.1 GCA_039908345.1 Magnetospirillum sp. WYHS-4 | reverse complement strand
GTTCCGGGAGCTGTTCCGGGGCCGCGAGGATGTCTTTCCGCGCCGCTGGAGCAACCCCAGGACCGGCAAGTCCGGCTACTCGCCCGTCTGCGGCAACGAATGGGCGCCCGGCCTCTGCGACAAGCCCAAGGTCAAATGCGGCGACTGCCCGAATCGCCGTTTCCTGCCCGTCACCGACGACGCCATCCGCCACCACCTGCGCGGCGAGGGAGCGGACGGGCGGGATTTCACCATGGGCGTCTATCCCCTGCTGGCGACGGCCTCCAGCATCGACATGCGGCGGGACTGCCTCATGGGGTCGGAAGCAGGGGTTGCATTCGGCTTGCAATGGTGAAATGATTTCCCCATACTCTTTCCATTGCGAGGTCCGCCGGGACGATGACAACGGTCAAGCGCTTCGGGAATCTGCGGGTGGCGATCTTCCGGGACCACAACCCGCCCCATTTTCACATCCTGGGCCCCGAGTGCTCGGTAGCGGTCGATCTGAGGACCTTCGAAGCCCTGGAGGGACGCTTGGGCGCCGGGTCGGCGGAGGCCCTGGAGTGGGCCAAGGCCAATGCGGACCAGTTGTGGACCCTGTGGCGAGACCTGAACGATTAGGAGGCACCATGTCGCGCGCAAAATCCCCGAATGTCTTGGCGGTCGAGCCCCTGTCCGGTCAAGTGCTGCGCATCCGGTGGCGGGACCACGGCGAGGATACCGTGGACCTGTCGCGGGAGATCGCCACGGGCCGGGCTCTGGCGTCACTACGCCAGCCGGCGGTTTTCGCCACTGCGCGGGTCGGTGAATATGGCTGGACAGTGGCTTGGGACGGCGATGTCGAACTGGACGCCACCTTTCTCTTTCGGCAGGCTCGCTACCAAGCGGCGGAGGCACTACGGCCCGAGGAATTCCGGTCATGGCGCGCCATGCACGGGCTTAGCCAGGCGAGGGCGGCGGAGGCGTTGGGAATCAGTGGCCGGATGGTGAAATACTACGAGGATGGCAGTCACATGGTTCCGAAGACCATTCTGCTGGCCTGCAAGGGCTACGACGCCCTGCATGCCGACATGGCGGCGTGAGTACTATCAAGAACCGTTGTCCCGATGCCGACGGCATGGTGACGACTGACGTTATCCGCGGTCAAATGCACGAGATCAAGCGAGTCACCGAAACGAACCTCCTGGATGATAACTGGCGAGCCGATCTTGCAGAGCGCTATTGTGAACTCGAAGTCCGCCTCAACGGGGCCAAGAACCATGGAGGGGCTCCCGATGGGCTAGCCGCGGTACCCAAGAGCCAGCGGGCTATGGCCCAGCGTATGATCGCTCTGATTTATGAGTGCTCCGCCAACAGGGTGGCCGCGAAATGCCTTGTGGATCGGATATTGGCGTGGCTTGGGGAGGAGTTTGGCCATTCCTAAAGCCGTTGCTGAATTTTGCCCTGAGATTCCTGCGCTGCCCGGGAATTCCTGCGAAACGGTCAACAGCTTTTCTTCCGCCAACCCATTGAATTCGCGTGATTCCGGATTTCGGTACCGTCCCGGCGCGGTCAACAGCTTTCGGAGAATATCGGCCCGGAGAGAAGGAATGGCGGAGGGAGAGGGATTCGAACCCTCGATACCCTTTCAGGTATACACGCTTTCCAGGCGTGCGCCTTCAACCGCTCGGCCACCCCTCCGCAGGAGGCCGCCAAACTAGCCGAGCCGATGCCTCGCTGCAAGCTCGGAGAACATCCCCCCAGGGCTCCGAACTCAGGTTAACGCGGTTTACGGCTTGCCGCGGCTGTGATTCCCTGAATCGTCACTGATTCGGGAGAGCGGCGATGAACCTGGGCGTGTCGGAGTTTGGAGAGAAATCGCGCCTGCGGGCGCTTCTGGAGCATTTCGGGCGGATCGAGGACCCTCGGGAGGCGTGCAAGGTCGCGCATCCGCTCCCGGAGGTGCTGCTGCTGGTGGTCTGCGGGACGATCGCCGACTGCGACGATTACGACGATATCGCGGCGTGGGGAGAGGCGCACCTTCCGTTTCTGCGCCGGGTCCAGCCCTATCATCATGGAATTCCGGGGGGACGCTGGTTGACCTTGCTGATGAACCGCATCGATCCGGGACTGTTCTCGGCCTGCCTCACCGCCTGGGTGCGGGAGACTTGGCCCGACCGGCCCGAACTGGTCGCCATCGACGGCAAGACCTCGCGGCGCAGCCACGACCGCAAGGCCGACAAGGCCGCCTTGCATCTGGTTTCGGCCTTCGCCACCACCAGCCGGCTGGTGCTCGGCCAGGAAGCCACTCCCGACAAGTCGGGCGAAACCGCCGCCATCCCGGTTCTGCTGGAACGCCTGGCCGAAGGCGGCGGGCTGAAGGGCGCCCTGGTGAGCATCGACGCCATCGCCTGCAACGCCACCATCGCCACCGCCATCCGGGACGCCGGCGCCGAATACCTGCTGGCCGTCAAGGCCAATCAACCGACGCTCCGGGCCGAGATCGAGGACTTCTTCGCCACCGTGCCCGCCGACGGCATCGAGCCCCTCCTCGATCTCGACAATGCGTTTGCCTCGGGCGGCAGGGAGGCGATGTAGAACCGCGTTTCGCTGGCCGTCCGGCCGGCTTTCTTGTCGGTGCGGGTGCCCAGGCCGTGAAGGCCTCCGAGAAGGCCCGATGATCGAGGGCGCGGAACACCGTGCGGAAGGTCTTGGCCGAGGCGATGCCGTTCTCGAACGGCAGGAAGCGCCGCAGCCGTTCCAACTGCTCCTCCGCGAAATAGACGATTTCCTCCCAGTCCTCCATCCGGCACAGCGTGCCCACCAGCGCCACCAGCAGAATCTCCCCCAGCGGATACGTCACCATCCCCACGATGCGCGGGTCCGGAACAATCCCGATCCACGATACGAAGTCCTTCGGCTGTGCCACGGAAACCTCTCTCAAAATGGAGGTTTCCTTGAATCACGCCGCCGTTAACCATTCATTGCCGATTCATGGGTTCGTCCTGGCGCCGTCAACCCAGGTCGCGTATGCGGGGCAGGATTTCCAGGCGGGCCCGTTCCAGGTCCTCGGGAAAGTCGATCTCGATCCACGGCTCGCCGGTGATGTCGAGGTAGGCGAAAGTTCCCTTCGGTTGCTCCAGCAGCAGGTCGCGCATGGCCGGCTCGTAGGCGTTGTCCAAGTCGTCGGCGTCGATATAGGCCTGCAGCGAATCCGCCAGTCCGGCCGCCATGGCGGGGCCCAGCTTGAGGAAACCCGGCCATTCGCCCTTGGCGTCGAAACTCCCCTGGATCTTCTTGCCGAACTCCACCGGTTCGCCGCCCCGAAGGCAAAGGGTCACCGGTTCCTCGCCATGCTCGAAGGCTTCGTCGTAGAGGAAGCAGTTGGCCGGCCGGGCTTCGATCAGGCGGCGGATCAGGCTCGGGTGATAGAGAACGTCGGCGTCCATGAACAGCACGTCGTCGCCGCCACGCAAGGTCTCGCGGGCCAACCAGAGAGAAACTACCGGGCCGCGCCGGAAGTCGGGGTTGTGGATGATCTTGACGAAGTCGCCTCCCACCGCCTTGGCCTCCGCCCCGATCTCGTCGGCACGGTAGCCGAGAACCAGGGTCAGGGAGTCGATGCCCAGGGACTTGAGCGTCTCGATATGGCGGCGCATGAGCGTCTCGCCCTCGAATTCCAGCAACGACTTGGGCGGCTGCTCGCCCGAATCCCCATACAGCCGCTTGCCCACGCCCGCCGCCAGCATGATCGCCTTCATGGTCCGCTCCCTTCCCGATGGCGGCCAAGCAATAGAGGATTTCCCGCCGTCAGCCAAGGTATCCGTTGTCGCGGAACCAGACTACGGCGGCGGCCAGGGCTTCCCTTGCCGGGCGCGGGGCATAGTCCAATTCACGACGCGCCTTGGCGCTGGAAAAGAACATCTTCTTCCGCGCCATGCGGATGCCGTCAACCGTAGCGAAGGGTTCCTTGCCGGTGAGGCGGGCCATGGCCTCGGCCACATGGGCGATGGGTAGCACCACGCCATGGGGAATCCGTACCGTCGGCGGCTTGCGTCCCGTCAGCCGCGCCACCTCGGCCAGGATGGCGCGGAGTTCCATGTCCTCGCCACCCAGAACGTAGCGTTCGCCGACGACGCCCTTGTCGAAGGCCGACAGGTGACCCTGGGCCACGTCGTCCACATGCACCACGTTGAGGCCCGTGTCCACATAGGCCGGCATGCGGCCGGAAGCCGCCTCGACGATCATCCGGCCGGTCGGGGTGGGCTTGACGTCGCGGGGGCCGATAGGGGTGGATGGATTGACGATGACGGCCGGCAGGCCCTCGTCCCGCACTAGGCGGCGAACCTCCTCCTCGGCCTTGAACTTGGACTGCTTGTAGACCCCGATCATGTCGGCGAAGGAAACCGGCGTGTCCTCGTCGCCCGGCGTGCCGTCGCCGGGACAGCCCAGCGTCGCCACGCTGCTGGTATAGACCAGGCGGGCCGCGCCGGCCGCGGCCGCCGCCCGCAGGATGGCCCGCGAACCGTCGACGTTGGCGGCGAACATGGCGGCCGGGTCCCGCGTCCACAGCCGGTAGTCGGCCGCCACGTGGAAAAGGGCGGAAATCCCCTTGCAGGCGGGCCCCAAGGTGGCGGGTTGGAGCAGGTCGCCCTCGGCCACCTCCACCTCCAGGCCGGCCAGGTTGCGGCGGTCGCTTCCCGGGCGCGCGAGCACGCGCACGGCCTCTCCGCGCACCAGAAGGAGGCGGGCCACGGCCGAGCCGACGAACCCCGTCGCGCCGGTCACCAGAACGGTCATGCAAAGATTCCTCGCGCCAAGACCCCTTCACCTTTGGCCCAAAGCACCCTATTTTGCAAGCCGGCACCCCCTCAAGGTCAAGGATCGTCGAATGGGCGAGGCTCCCAAGCTGCGGGTCATTCTGGCAAAGCCGCGCGGCTTCTGCGCCGGCGTCGAGCGCGCCATCGAGATCGTCGAACGGGCCCTCGCCCTCTACGGCCCGCCGGTCTATGTGCGCCACGAGATCGTTCACAACAAGCGCGTGGTCGAGACCCTGCGCGCCAAGGGTGCCGTCTTCGTCGAGGAACTGGACGAAATCCCCGACGGGGCGACGACCATCTTCAGCGCCCACGGTGTCGCCGAGTCGGTGGAAAGGGAGGCCAAGCGCCGCGGCCTGCCGGTGATCGACGCCACCTGTCCGCTGGTTTCCAAGGTGCACAAGGAAGGCCAGATGCAGAAGGGCAAGGGGCGCGAGGTGATCCTGATCGGCCACGACGGCCATCCCGAGGTGGAAGGCACCCGCGGCCGCATTCCCGGCGGCGTGCACCTGGTGACCAAGCCGGGCGACGTGGAAAAGGTCGGCGTGACCAATCCCGACGAAGTGGCCTACGTCACCCAGACGACGCTCAGCGTCGACGACACCCGCGAGGTGATCGAGGCGCTGAAGGGCCGCTTTCCCCGCATCTACGGCCCCGACGTGCGCGACATCTGCTATGCTACCCAGAATCGCCAGCGGGCCGTGCGCGAGTTGGCGTCCCAGGTCGATCTGCTGATCGTGGTGGGGGCGAAGAACAGTTCGAATTCCAACCGCCTGCGCGAGATCGGCACGGAAATGGGCGTCGCCACCCGCATGATCGACGACGCCACCGGCCTCGATCGGGCCTGGTTCGACGGGGTGGCGACCGTGGGCATCACGGCCGGCGCCTCGGCGCCCGAGGAACTGGTGGCGGAAGTCCTCGACCGTCTGGAGACCTTTACCGCCATCGCGGTCGAGTCCCTGCCCGGCGGCGACGAACACATGCAGTTCAAACTGCCCAAGGACCTGGAAAGGAAGGCCTCGTGAGCGTTCCCTTGATCCAACAGGCGCGCATCGGCGCCTATCTGATGAAGCAGCGCCTGAAGGGGGTGGAGCGCTATCCCCTGGTCCTGATGCTGGAACCCCTGTTCCGCTGCAATCTGACCTGTGCCGGCTGCGGCAAGATCGACTACCCGGCCGACATCCTGGATCGCCGCCTGTCGGTGGCCGACTGCCTGGCGGCATCGGACGAATGCGGCGCCCCCATCGTTTCCATTGCCGGCGGCGAGCCGCTGCTGCACAAGGAAATCGAGGCCATCGTCGAGGGCTTGGCGGCGCGCAAGCGCTTCGTCTATCTTTGCACCAACGCCCTGTTGCTGGAAAAGCGCCTGGACCGTTTCAAGCCAACGCCCTACCTGACCTTTTCCGTCCATCTGGACGGCATGCGGGACCACCACGACAAGGCGGTAGGCCTGGAAGGCGCCTTCGAAAAGGCCACGGCGGCGCTCAAGGAGGCCCGGCGGCGCGGTTTCCGCACCACCATCAACTGCACCCTGTTCGCCAACTCCGATGTGGCCGAGTTGGCCGACTTCCTGTCGTTCGCCTGCGACGACCTCAGGGTCGAAGGGGTGACCATCGCGCCCGGCTACGCCTACGAACGGGCGGCGGTCCAGGCCCAGTTCCTCAACCGCTCGCGCACCAAGGCGCTGTTCCGAGACCTTCTGCGACGGGGCAAGGGACGGAACTGGCGTTTCAACCAGTCCAGCCTCTACGTGGATTTCCTGGCCGGCAACCAGCCCTACCGCTGCACTCCTTGGGGCAACCCGACGCGCAACGTCTTCGGCTGGCAGAAGCCCTGCTATCTGATAAACGAGGGTTATGCCGCCAGCTTCAAGGAACTGATGGAAGGCACCGCCTGGGAGACCTTCGGCACCGGGACCTACGAGAAGTGCGCCGATTGCATGATGCATTGCGGCTACGAGCCTACCGCCGTCATGGATACCCTCGCCCATCCCTTGAAGGCGGCTCGCATCGCCCTGTTCGGGCCGCGCACCGAAGGCCCCATGGCCCCCGAAATTCCCCTCGACGGCCAACGCCCGGCCGAGCCGATCTTCGAATCCATGGTCACGACCGCCAGCGGCGACCGTCCGGATGGGGCGTAGCAGTCCGCCCCTTGTGGTTCCCGAGAGGGCTCTCTAAACTCCCCGCGTGTTGAAGGACATGGATCCGGGATTGGTCGGAGCGTCCGGCGCCTTGGTTGCGGCGGCGATCTTGCTTGTCGTCATGTTCGCTCTTTGGCGGCGGGCCCGCTCCCTGGAACGCAAGGTCGCCGACGCCCGCCTGGAGGCCGACCATCTGCGCGAGGTCCTGGCCGCCGCGCCCGACGGGCTATTCCTATGGGACATCGGCACGGGCCAGGAATCCTGTTCGCGTCGCCTGGCGGTGCTGCTCGACCTGCCCAGCGGAGTCAATTCCCGTTTCCTCGACATTCGCGACACGTTTCCCGAGGCTGCCGGACGAACCTTGGAGGACGCGGTAGGACACCTGCGCCGCGAGGGCGCGGCCTTCGATCTGCTGCTGCCCCTGGGCGGCCGGGTGCTGATGGTTATCGGCGTGCGCGCCGGCACCGCCCAGCGCGTGATCAAGCGCGGCCAGATCTTCTGCCGCGTCCACGTCGAGGACATCGCCACCGTCCTGCGCGCCTCGATGGACCGGCCCGATCCCGGCCGGATCTACAACGTGGCCGACGACCTGCCCTCCCCGCCCCAGGACCCGATCACCTTCGCCTGCGAGCTGCTGGGCGTGCCGCCGCCGCCGGAAATCCCCTTCGAACAGGCCCGCCTCAACCCCATGCGGGCCAGCTTCTTCCACGATTCCAAGCGCGTGCGCAACGACCGGATCAAGCGCGAGCTGGGCGTGACGCTGCGCCACCCCACCTACCGCGAGGGACTGCGCGCGATCCTGGCGGAAGAGGGGTGAGCACATGCCGAGGAATCGCCTTCCCTGTTGACAAGATGTGCGCGTTGAGCCATCAAGGTTGTGGAAAATGGCGCTTTTTCTCGATTCTGACCGCGTCGCGTGCCATGGGGCGCGCCCCGCCTACTGGAGATGCCGGTGATTCGCTCACTTTACGACTGGCTCACCTTGCGCGATTACGACGCCTCCCTGAACACCGCCTTCGGACAGATCGCCTCCCGTTACGCCCGTGGCAACGTCTTGATTCAAAGTGGATCGGCGCTGGACGAGGATGAACTGGTTCGTCTCTCCGTCGCCGCGGACGAAGCGATGGTCCGGCTGAGGAAGTCCGCTCCGCGAAACGCATGACCATTGACGTTTTTCAGCCATATCTGTCGGCCATCCGCGATGAATGGGACAAGGCCGAGGAGGATTTGAAGCGCGCGGAACAGATCGGCAACCAGCCCGTCGTGCCTTCCATCAAGGAGCTGCGTTACGCCGGACGGCGAATCATCGACGCCCTTCACGCTCTCGAGCGCAAGGAGGATGCCGAGGCGATGAAGTTCATTCAGGATGCCTTGTTCAACTGCCATCGCGCCCGCCATGACGCGATCGACGCCGCCACTTCCGCGATCGCCCTGAAACTGGATTTCGCCACCAGTCAGTTGGGGTACGAACCGGTCCTGAAGGCGTTTCCGAAGTTCGCCTCCCTCTTGCGGGACCTGGACGCGATCCGCGAGCGCATCGCGCGCTCGCGAAGGAATCGGGCCGACAGACAGGCGATCTACAGCGCGATCGAATCGGTCGATTTTCCCAAGCTGGTCCGCGAGTACGGCGAGTTCACCCGTGCCGAACCGATCATGAGGGCGCTGGCGAAGAAGCAGCGCCGCGAAACGACGCTTTCCATCATCTTCGGCGTCGTGGGTTTGGTGGCTCTGGCGGTCACCGTCGTCGCGTGGCTGTTTCCGCGCTGACGCCGGCCGACCGATTCAAACGAGCGGCGTGGTCGGATTGGGAGGCGGCTC
This sequence comes from Magnetospirillum sp. WYHS-4, assembly GCA_039908345.1. Taxonomy (NCBI): domain Bacteria; kingdom Pseudomonadati; phylum Pseudomonadota; class Alphaproteobacteria; order Rhodospirillales; family Rhodospirillaceae; genus Magnetospirillum; species Magnetospirillum sp. WYHS-4. The sequence continues at coordinate 2,391 of JAMOBD010000087.1, read as the reverse complement.
GCCCCGGCCGACGAGGCGCATGCCCCTGACGCAGCGGGCGACGAACCACACCAGCCACAGCCCGATCACGACCAGGCCGGCCGGGCTGTCGGGCAGCAGGCGCAGGACCAGGGTGACCAGCGCGCCGGCGACCAGCGTCCCCAGGAACGAGCCGATCTGGTAGCGGTAATGGCCGCGCACCCAGTCGGGGCCGACGTCGCGGTTCCAGAAGGCGAGCCCCGCGCCCACCACCAGCGCCGGGGCCAGCGGAATGCCCACCAGATGAAGCAGGTAGATCAGATGGGCGAGGCGGCCTTCGGTCACGGTCCTGTCTCCCGGATGGTGGGCGGGCGCGAGTTTATCCGTTTTGCGCTTGCGCGCCAGGGAAGTTTGCGATAATGCCTGCCCGCGACGGAGGATAGCGAAGATGAACGAGCACGGCCGCATCGTCGCCAGCAAGCGCCCGACCACCACCACCACCACCCCCACGGGGTAGGGCGGGCCGCCCGTTCGCGTTTTCACGAAAAAGGCCCGCGAGACTTCCGCGGGCCTTTTCGTCATCCGGGCCGGGAAGCCGGGTCGCCAGAGACAGGAGCATGTCGAGATGGGTTACAAGGTTGCGGTGATCGGCGCCACGGGCAACGTGGGCCGCGAGATGCTGTCGATCCTCGACGAGCGGAAGTTCCCGGTCGACGAGGTCGTGGCGCTGGCGTCGGAGCGTTCGGTCGGCAAGGAGGTCTCGTTCGGCGAGGACCGCGTGCTGAAGGTCGAGGACCTGGCCACCTTCGACTTCAAGGGCTGCGACATCGCCCTTTCGTCGCCCGGCGCCAAGGTCTCGGCGCGGCACAGCCCGCGCGCCGCCGCCGCCGGCTGCGTGGTGGTCGACAACACCTCGCATTTCCGCATGGACCCCGACGTGCCGCTGGTGGTCCCCGAGGTCAATCCCGGAGCCATCGCCGGCTACAGGAAGCGCGGCATCATCGCCAACCCCAACTGCTCGACCATCCAGATGGTGGTGGCGCTGAAGCCGCTGCACGACATCGCCCGCATCAAGCGCGTGGTGGTGTCGACCTACCAGTCGGTCTCGGGCGCCGGCAAGGAGGGCATGGACGAGCTGTTCGAGCAGACCCGCGCCATCTATGTCAACGACCGCGTCGAGAAGCGGAAGTTCACCAAGCAGATCGCCTTCAACCTGATTCCCCACATCGACGTCTTCATGGACGACGGCTCGACCAAGGAGGAATGGAAGATGGTGGCCGAGACCCGCAAGATCCTCGACCCCGACATCGCCGTCAACGCGACCTGCGTGCGCGTGCCGGTGTTCATCGGCCATTCGGAATCGATCAACGTCGAGTTCGAGAAGCCGCTGGGCGAGGACGAGGCCCGCGAGGCCCTGCGCGAGGCGCCCGGCGTGTCGGTGGTCGACATGCGCGCCAACGAGGGCTACGTCACCCCCGTCGAATGCGCCGGCGAGGACGCCGTCTACGTCAGCCGCGTCCGCAAGGACCCCACCGTGAAGAACGGCCTGTCCTTCTGGGTGGTGGCCGACAATCTGCGCAAGGGCGCCGCGCTGAACGCTGTTCAGATCGCCGAGGTCCTGGCGCGCGACCATCTGCGGAAGTGATCGGCGGGGCGGCGCCGCGGCGCCGCCCGCCCCTCGCTATTGCGGATTGAACAGGGCGTTGATCTCGGCCTGGCTCATGGCCGAGTCCATCGCCGGCTGCTCGGCCGGCGTCTTGCCGCGCCGGTCCTCTCCGGAAAACTCGTCGTTGCGGCGCCGCCGGTCGGGGCCGAAGAAGTGCTTGGTGCGCACGAAGTCGCGCGGCTTCTCGATCACCGCCACCAGACGGCTCCACAGCGACTTGGCCGACAAGGGCTTGACCAGGAACTCGTTGATCCCCGCGTCGCGCGCCGTGAACACGCGGCGGCGTTCGGCGAAGGCGGTGATCATGATGATCGGCACGAACGGATTCGGGCTGTCGTCCGACTTGCGCAGCAGCCGCACCAGTTCCAGCCCGTCCAGCGGCTGCATGTTCCAGTTGGTGATGAGGATGTCGCACATGCGGTGGTTCATGTGCTCGAGGGCCTCGGTGCCGTCGCGGGCGTCGCGCACCTTCTTGCAGCCGAACGCCATCAGCATGGACTTGATCAGGCTGCGCATGTGCTCGTTGTCGTCCGCCAGCACGACGTCGACGTTGTCGAGGATGGGTCCCTTGGCCATGCTCCGCGACTATCATACTTTCGGATGGATTTCCAATGACGGGAAGACATGTTTCGGCCCTGACAACTCGTCCTGCGCGGCGATCAGGGCCAGCTCGTCGTCGCCGCGCGAAAGGCCGGCGCGAAGCACCGCGTGCAGCGACGAGACGGCCAGCTCGAGGGCGCGGGCCGGCGGCGATCCCAGCAGCAGCC